>NZ_JBQWIF010000023.1:0-95197 GCF_052958135.1 Pseudomonas sp. SZ40
GTTTAATAAGGAGTTTTCAGATCAGACCGCGCCGGAAGTGGTGCGCATTATAGGCCCCCACGAAATCAGGTCAAGGGGTTATTTGCGCTTTTCTACGCTTTTGTCCAAAGCGCGATAATCGAACGCTTTGTCCTGGTCCTTTTCGCCGCACGATTGACCAAATTAACTGGTTGGTACATTTTGAATGCAGCTTTATTCAGCTATCCGACAATAACAACAGGAAGCAGCATGGCTCCCATCGTCCTTATCCTCAACGGCCCGAACCTGAACATGCTCGGCACCCGTGAACCCGAAACCTATGGGCACGAAACTCTGGCCGACATATCCCGCCTTTGCGCCGAGACAGCCGAACCCCTCGGCCTGGCCACAGAGTTCCGCCAAACCAACCACGAAGCCGAACTCATCGACTGGATTCACAAGGCGCGCGGACGCTGCGCAGGTATCGTGATCAATCCTGCAGCCTGGACCCACACGTCGGTTGCCATCCGCGATGCATTGGTCGCCAGCGAGCTGCCGGTAATAGAGGTGCATCTCTCCAACGTGCACAAACGTGAAGCCTTCCGCCATCACTCCTTCGTATCACCGATCGCGCTCGGTGTGATCTGCGGACTGGGTAGCGGCGGCTATCGCGCAGCGCTGCAACACTTCAGCCAACTCATTAAAGGATGATGCACCCATGACCACCCATACACCGAGCATCCTCGCCGGCCTCATCGGTGCAGGCATCCAGGCATCCCGTACACCCGCCATGCATGAACACGAAGGTGATGCGCAGGGCATTCGCTACTTATATAGGCTGATCGATCTGGATCAATTGCGCCTCGACAGCAGCGCCCTCCCCGATCTGCTGATCGCAGCCGAGCGCATGAGTTTTACCGGGCTCAACATCACCTTCCCGTGCAAGCAGGCGATCATTCCCCTGCTCGACGAACTGTCCGACGAGGCCCGGGGAATTGGCGCGGTGAATACCGTTGTCTTCAAAGATGGCAAACGAATCGGCCACAACACTGACTGCCTTGGTTTTTCGGAAGGTTTCCGACGCGGCCTCGGAGACGTGGAGCGCGCCCAGGTCGTACAGATGGGCGCAGGCGGCGCAGGCGCGGCAGTGGCTCACGCTCTATTGAGTGAAGGCGTCGGGCAACTGACCATTTTCGACGTGGAGCTCGAACGGGCGCAGGCGCTGGCCGACAATCTCAACAAGCACTTCGGCTCATCACGCGCTCAGGCTGGCAGCGATCTGGCCGCGGCAGTGGCAAACGCCGACGGCCTGGTCAACACCACCCCCATGGGCATGGCCAAGCTACCGGGCATGCCGATTCCCAAGGCGCTGTTGCGCCCGGCGCTGTGGGTCGCGGAGATCGTCTACTTCCCGTTGGAAACGGAGCTGCTCCGTGAAGCCAGGGCCATTGGCTGCAGGACGCTGGACGGCGGCAACATGGCAGTATTCCAGGCGGTGAAAGCATTCGAGCTGTTCAGTGGCGTTGAGGCGGACGCGCAACGCATGCTCGATCACTTCCACAGCATGAACAGTTGATGGTTGCAGGCCGGCCATCGGTGGTGGTCGGCCTGAGCTCAGCGAGTGACGTAGCGCAGCACCGCTTCGCAAATCATGCGCTTGTGGCGAAGCTTGACCTGCTCGTCCGGCAGATCGATCTGGAAGATTTCCCCGAACGTATGCCGGTTGGATACCCGATAGAAGCAGAACGAGCTGATCAGCATGTGCACGTCCAGGGTATCCAGCCCTTCGCGAAACACGCCCTCCTTCTCTCCACGCTTGAGCGTTTCGCCCAGCGTCAACAGCACCACGTTGCTCATCCGGCGGATTTCCGGTGACTGCTTGACGTACTCGCCGTAGTGAATGTTCTCGATGCTGACGATGCGTACGAAGTCCGAATTGCGATCATGGTGATCGAAGGTGAACTCGACCAACCGGCGAATCGCATCCGGTGGCGACAGCTCATCGAGATGCAGGCGTCGTTCCGTGCTGCGGATATCGCCATACAGCTTGCAGAGCACTTCGACGTATAGCTGCTCCTTGCTGCCAAAGTAGTAGTAGATCATGCGTTTGGACGTTGCGGTGCGTTCGGCGATGGCGTCGACGCGCGCACCTGACAGGCCCTGCTGTACGAACTCGGTGATGGCGGCCTGCAGGATGTTCTCCCGGGTCTTTTCCGGGTTGTTCTTGCGCGGCTTGCGGGTCGCCGTGGCCAGTTCTTCGGCCGCAGGCTCAAGGGTAACGGTCATAGAGGTACTCATCATGGCCTTTCTTATTGTTCATCCTGCACCCTGAGGGCGGGTATGGCTATAGCCGATACCCGCTGGAACATGCAGGTCAGAGCTTCGCCTGACGCACGGCACCGCTGCGCGATTTGGCCATCGCCGCTAGGCGGACGGCGACGTTGGCGGCTCCATAGCCGACATAGCCATTCTTGCGCTGAATGATTTCGAAGAAGAAGCGCTCCTCGAATGCCTCGGTGTACACGTGGAACAACTCACCACCCTGAGCGTCACGATCGTAGAGCACGTTGTAGTAGGCCAGTTCACTGAGGAACTCGTCGTCGAAATCGAAACGTGCGGCCAGATCGTCGTAGTAATTGAGCGGTATGTCCAGCAGGGGAACGCCGGCCTCCTTGGCCCGCGCCACCTCCTTGAAGATGTCTTCGCAGGAGAACGCGATGTGATGCACGCCCGAACCGCGATAGCTGGAAAGTGCATGAGCGATGGCCGTGTTGCGGTTCTCGGAAATGTTCAGCGGCAGGCGCACCGAGCTGCAACGGCTACGCAGTGCACGACTTTTCACCAGGCCGTAAGGATCGGGCAAGACCACTTCGTCATCGGCTTCGAAGTCCAGCAGACTCTTGTAGAACAGCACCCAGCTGTCCAGGTTGTCGGCTGGCAGTGCCAGTGCCATATGGTCGATGCGCTGCAGGCTACCGGTTTGCACCGCACTCGGGTCGAGCTTGAAATCGGTGTCGTAGATGCTCTGCCCCGCCTCGGCTTCGTCGACCAGATAGATCAGACTGCCATCGGGAGCACGCATCGCCGGAATTTCCCGCTCGTTCGGCCCGACCAACCCGCGATAAGGATGCCCGCGGTAATCCCGAGCGCGCTGCAGCGCCGAAGCACCATCCTTGACCTTCAGGGCCGTGGCACACAGCGATGGGCCATGAGCTTCGAAGAACCCGTGGGCGAAGGAATACGGTTCGGCATTGAGGACGATGTTGATGTCGCCCTGGCGCAGCAGACTGACGTCCTTGGAACGGTGTTCACCGGCCCTGGCGAAGCCCAGTCGCTCGAGCCACCCCGACAGCTTGGCACCCGCCGCTTCGTCGACCGCGAACTCCAGGAACTCGACGCCGTGATAGCGACTGGCTGGCGGCGTGGAGAACAGCATGTCGAGATTCGGTGCCTGTGCGTCGGCTGCCAGAAGCTGACGGGTTTTCTCCTCCAGATACAGCAGCGAGCGCAGCCCATCCACCGCGTTGGCACGCGGCGGCGCCGCGCGGAAACCGTCGTTGAAGATTTCCAGAGACAGCGGCCCGTTGTAGCCGGTGCGAATGATCGGCGCGAGAAAGCCCGGCAGGTCGAATTCACCCTGGCCGGGGAAGCAACGGAAATGGCGACTCCACTCCAGCACGTCCATCGCCAGGATCGGCGCATCGGCCATCTGCACGAAGAAGATCTTGTCGCCGGGGATATCGGCGATCGCCGCAGGGTCACCTTTCAGCGACAGGGTGTGGAAGCTGTCGAGAATGACGCCGACCGCAGGGTGGTCCGCCTGGCGCACCAGATTCCACACCTGCTGGTAGGTATTGACGTGGCGCCCCCAGGCCAGTGCCTCGTAACCGATACGCAGGCCCCGTGCACCAGCACGCTCGCCCAGCAGACGCAGATCGTCGACCAGGATGTCTTCATCGCCGAGCGAGTCGGCCGCAACGTTGCTGCAGACCAGCACCAGATCGGTACCGAGCTCCTGCATCAGATCGAACTTGCGCTCGGCGCGGTCGAGGTTGCGCTGCAGGCGATCCCGACGGCAGCCTTCGAAATCGCGAAATGGCTGGAACAGCGTAATGGCGATGCCCAGATCGGCGCACATCTTGCGAATGTCGCGCGGGCTACCCGCGTAGTACAGCAGGTCGTTCTCGAATATCTCCACACCATCGAAACCCGCAGCCGCCACGGCTTCGAGTTTTTCCGGCAGGGTTCCGCTCAGGGAGACGGTGGCAATCGAGCGATGCATACTTCAGCTCCTTGTAGATAACGATCTCTGCGGATCGCATGATGACCTCGGCCAAGCTCCAGCAAGCGTAGTCGACAAGGTCTTCGGACCATTGCCTGACAGCCGTTCAATCAGCCAGCAGCTCGATTTCTCGGGGGCTGCGGCGATTATTCGCGCGCACGCGGGAGGCGGCAATTCAAAGTGTACGAACCGGTTAGTATTCTGTGCGTTTATCGAACATAAGGCCGTTTATCGAATTGACCAAGCTCTCATTTCTCCCTGACCATGGTCCCCACTGCGGACAACTGATGCCTCGAAGGTCAGACCCACAGACGGCCTAGCACGGTCCATAACAATTTCAAGAAAACGAGTACATACCATGCTCACTTCCCAGTCCCCGAATACCCGCATACCATTCGTACGCTTTCTGACCCCAACCCGGTCAGTTGCGACTCCGCGCGCCCTACCCTGACTCGCGAAGCTCCGCTCGATCAAACCCGACAGTGATTGACCTGACGCCCCAAAAGGGCCGGTCCGCGCATGCCGGCGCTCGACTCGAACACATGCTGCTGACTCGTTCAGGGCTCTAAAAATAACGGAGACAATGATGGCTAACCCCTCACGTTCACAAGCCAAGAAAGCTACTGCCAGCGGCTGGGTCGGCTCCGCTCTGGAGTATTACGACTTTTTCATCTACGCCCAGGCGGCGGCACTGATCTTCCCGCAGATCTTCTTCCCCAACACCGACCCGAAAATGGCCATCGTCGCCTCACTGGCCACTTATGGCGTGGGTTACCTGGCGCGCCCGGTCGGTGCCTTCGTCCTGGGTCACTGGGGTGATACCCGTGGCCGCAAGAACGTGCTGCTGCTGTGCATGTTCCTGATGGGCATTTCGACCATGGCCGTAGGCCTGCTGCCGACCTACCACGACATCGGCTTCCTGGCTCCGGCCATGCTGGTGGTACTGCGTCTGATCCAGGGGTTTGCCGTTGCCGGTGAAATCTCGGGGGCCAGTTCGATGATCCTCGAACATGCGCCTTTCGGACGACGAGGTTTCTATGCCAGCTTCACCCTGCAGGGTGTACAGGCTGGCCAGGTACTTGCCGCTGCCGTCTTCCTGCCGCTGGCTTACTTCATGCCGACCGAGGCCTTCAACGACTGGGGCTGGCGTATCCCGTTCCTGCTCAGCGCCTTTGTACTGCTGGCAGGCTTCATCATCCGCCGCGAAGTCCATGAAACCCCGGCCTTCGTCAACGAAGAGAACAAGCAGAAGATTGCCAAGTCGCCGATCTCCGAAGCGTTCAGCACCAGCTGGAGAACCATGTTCCTGGTCATGGTCATGTCGCTGATGAACGTCATCCCCGTAGTGGCCACCATTTTTGGCGCGGCTTACGCAGTGCAACCTGCCTATGGGATCGGCTTCGACAAGAGCGTGTATCTGTGGATCCCGGTGGTAGGCAACATCGTCGCGGTGCTGGTCATCCCCTTCGTCGGCAACCTCTCCGACAAGATCGGCCGCCGTCCGACCATCATGACTGGCGCACTGGGCTCGGGCCTGCTGGCCTTCGGCTACCTGTACGCCATCAGCATCAGCAACGTGCCGCTGGCATTCGTCATGTCGCTGCTCATGTGGGGCGTGGTGTATCAGGGCTACAACGCGGTATTCCCAAGCTTCTACCCGGAGCTGTTCCAGACTCGCTACCGCGTGTCGGCCATGGCCATCGCCCAGAACATCGGCACCATGCTGACCGCCATGCTGCCAGCGGTGTTCGCCCTGCTCGCACCGCCCGGTTCGGACAACATTCCGCTGCTGATCGGTAGCCTGGCATTCGGCATCACCTGCCTGTGCGCCATCGCCGCCTTCATCGCCCCGGAAACCCATCGGATCCCGATGGCCGATCTGGGCAAGCCGGGTGCCAAGCCGATGGACAAGGACGAGTACGAAGCTGCACGCAAGAACAGCTTCAACGACAACAACCACTGAGTCGACTGACCCGTGCAAAACAAGAAGGCCCGTAAGGGCCTTCTTTCATTTCATGGGTACCCGAATACCAGCGGCACCGTCCGATCAGCGCTTGCGGCGCTGTTGGTAGGCGGCGGCCAGGCCGCTCAGGCAAATGATGGCGATCCCGACCTTGGCGCTGGTCTCCGGATCATGACCAAAAATCACCAGGCCCAGCAGACCCGCGAAGACGATCTGACAGTAGCCGAACGGCGCGAGCAGTGCCGGGGCTGCGTGACGAAAGGCCTTGGTCAGCATGAGATGAGCGAACATGCCACAGGCCCCGAGCGCCAGCATCAGTGGTAAATGCCGCCATTCCGGCAATTGCCAGAAGAACGGCACCAGGCAGCTCATTATCAGGGTGTTGAGCAGACCGGTGAAAAAGTTGCTGGTGGTCGGTGTGTCGTACTGGCTGACCATGCGCGTCAGCAACTGATAGGCCGCGAAACAGGTCGCCGAACAGAGCGGCAGCAAAATCGCTGGTGTAAACAGTTCGCCCCCCGGGTGGACGATGATCAGCACGCCACAGAAGCCGACCAGCACCGCAGCCCACTGGCCACGAGTGACCCGTTCATTGAGCAGCGGCACCGAAAGCGCGGTGACCAACAGCGGAGCGAGAAAGTTGACCGCCGTCGCCTCGGCCAACGGGATGTACAGCAACCCGGTGGTGAAGAACAGGCTGCAGCCCAATAGACAGATTGCCCGCAGCGCCTGCAGGCCAGGACGCTTGCTGCGCAGCACACGCAGGCCGGATTGCGGCAGGAAGATGCCGGCCATCAGCAGTGTGTGCACGACATAGCGCGCCCAGACCACCATGATCACCGGATAGATGCCGGACATGTATTTCGACAGCGCGTCATGGCTGGCGAACAGAAAGGTCGCCAACACCACCAGGCCGATGCCCTTGAGCGGATGGTTGACGCCTGACAGCGAACTCGGGGTACTCATGCGAACTCTCGTGATTCAGCAGACATCATCATATTCGGTAGCTGACTAACTATTAGCTCAGCCTGATCTGATCAACAGCCTGTAGCGGCGCCGCTCTAGTATGGACTACGGGTTGCCGTGCAGCCGTGCCAGCAACGCCCGCGTCTTGTCGATAGCAGCCCTGGCCCGCCGCTCGGCACTGACGCCCTGCTCCAGCAAATGCCGGGTAGGAATTTCCAGACTCAAGGGAACAGTGGCCGGTAGACAGCGCAACAGCCCTGCCAAGTCACAATCACCTTCACCGGGAAAGCGTCGCTCATGACGTGCCTGGCGCAGAATTTCCGCCATGTCATCGGGCCGCGGGCCGGCTACATCGCACAGTTGGGCATAACGCAGGCGCGATGGTTCCACTCGCTGCAGATCGTCCAGGCGCGAGGCCGAACGGTCGAAATGAAAGGCGTCTACCAGCACGCAGCCATTGGCACGCCCGGCGTGCTGCATGATGCGCACGGCCTGTTGCAGGTTGGCGACGTCCGTCCAGGGCATGAACTCCAGATGGGGGTGCAGGCCGTAGGGCGCTGCACGGTCGCACAGCTCGGCGAAGTTGTCGGTCAACCGTGCTTCGTCGGGGTCGTTGCCCGCCACCAGAACCTCGCTCGCGCCGAACTCGCCACCGGCTTCGAGCACCGCCTCGAAATCGCTGCAACGAGTTTGCGGCTTCAAGCGCAGAATCTCGATATCCAGCACCCGCATACCGGTATCACGCAGGCGCTTGAGGGTCTGCCTGCGCAGCTCGAGGTCGGCGATCAGCGGGAAGTGATGTTCCTCCTCGGTCGCCGGGATCAAGCGCAGCCCGACATGGCTGTATCCGGTGCGCGCGGCCACCTCGACCATCTGCGGCGGAGACAGCTCCAGGACGGTAAGGCTGGCCAGGGAAAGGATGCGTTCGTTGCTGTTCATGGACGTTCCTCGGCGGCGCACCGCATGATCTGAAAAGCGCTCAGAAGCGTTCGGGCGTGCAGGCACTGGCATCGCAAGCGGCCCGGCAGATGGCTTCGTAAAGCGCCAGGGTGCGACCGGCATCGGCAGCGCTCACCAACGGTGGCTCCTCACGGCGGGCAACGGCAATGAAATGCGCCAGTTGTCGACGTAGCGCCTCGTCGACGTCGAAAAGCTGATTCCGAACCTCCAACGGTTCGTGCCAGCCCGCGCCGGGAGTGGCATATGACCAATGCTTGAGCTGCGGGATGCTCAGTGCTCCAGCAGTCCCTGCGAGCAGATAGCACGGCTGATCAGGCTGCCGCGGGTAAACCGGATTTTCGCCTGCGGTGAGCTCCCAGCTCCACGGCGCAGCCACTGCATCGGAGCCGGTCAGGCTACCCAGCGCGCCATTGGCGAAGCGCAGGATCACCGCCGCGCTGTCTTCATTGGCGAAACCACGCACCGCGCTGCTGGTAATGGCCTGCACCTGCTCCACCTCACCACAGAGATGGCGCAACAGATCGAGGTCGTGGATCAGGTTGGTCAGCAGCATTCCCGCACCGGGCTCGCGGCGCCAGGCGACCTCGTAGTAGCTGTCCGGTTTCTGCAACTGCCACAGTGCCGTCACCGTGGTCAGACGCCCCAGCGCACCGTCCTGCAACAACTGGCGGGCTTTGCTGATCAACGGATTGTGGCGGCGATGATGGCCGACCAGAACCGGTACGCCGCTACGCTCGACGGCCGCCACCAACTCACGCACCTCGTCCAGATGGACGCCGACCGGTTTTTCCAGCAGCACTGGCAAACCGGCGTCAATGCAGCGCAAGGCGGTCGGCACGTGGGCCGCGTTGGGATTGGCGACGATCACCGCCTGGGCCAGACGCCTGTCGAACAGGGTTTGCAGGTCGCTGAAACAAGGTACCTCGAATTCCTCCGCCAACTGCGCCGCCTGGGGCCCAGGGTCGACGATCGCGCAGAGAACCGCCTCGGGCAGTTGGCGCAGATGATGGAGATGTTGCCGGCCCATGATGCCGGCGCCGATCAGAGCAATGCGCAATGGCGGTTTCAATACGCGAGTCCTTTTCTGATTATTTTGGGCAAGCCTGACGCCCACCGAAATAATTTAGAACTCGGTTCCACAATTAATCAATCACGGTCTCATTCACCGGGCGTTAATCGAACGCTATCGCTGAATGCTCAAACGAACAGGCCTGACGCCTGGCTGGCGGCGGAAAGCTCCGCAGCGGATTCGATCAGGCAAGGGGCCAGTTCCTCCATACGCTCGGCCGGCATGCGCGCGCTCGGTCCGGCAATGCTCAGCACACCGATGACACCGCCGTGGCGAGGATGGGTGATCACCGCGGCCAAGGCACAGGTGCCGACCGAGGATGTCTCTACCACAGCGGCATAACCCCTGGCCCTGGCCTGGCGAAGGTAGGCGCGCAACTGCTGATCATCGTGGGGGGCATTGGGCCCGAACTCATCGCTCTCGGCTATCTGCTGGCTTGCCACCAGCGCCAGCGCCTCCTGATCGCTCAAGCTCGCCAGCCAGGCGTGGCCAGAGGCCGTATAGCGCAGCGGTGCATCACGCCCCATGTCCGGGTCATAGCGCAGACCGGAGCGAGCGCCCTGGGATTTGGCGATCCAGGTCTGCCGTTCGCCCTCGATCACGCCCAGGCGCACCAGCTCGCCACTTTCCCGAGCCAGGCGGTCGAGAACCGGCTGCACGATGTCCGCGCCGTTGCTGGCCAGGTAGCGGAAACCCACGGCAACCAGCTTGGTCGACAACCGATAGCGGCTGCTGTGCGCGTCCTGGCGCACGTAGCCCAGACGGACCAGTTCGCTGAGCATGCGGTGAGTGGCGCTCTTGGGAATCTGCAACTGCTCGGCCAGCGTCTGCATCGGCACGTCACCGGCGCCCGCCAGGCTCTCCAGCAGGTTCAACGCCCTTTCTATCTGGCTACCGGCCATGGTCCTGCCTCTCGATAATTGTTGCGCGATTCTAAAAGACAATCTCGTGCATGCGGAACCACCGCAAATTCGCCTCGGGGGCTGGTAATGCCCTCATACAGGTTCAGGGGTTGGCCGAGCCGCGCAACACGGGCCATAATCGAAACGCTGAATTTGTACTAACTGGTTCGTTCTTGTTCGGTTACCGAACGAGAACACGTCTGACGAATTGAATTACTCGGGATCACCGCACAGTATTCGATCCATGTTCATCGAGGTTTCCGCACTCCAAGCCTGCGAACTTCGGAAAAAGCTCTGCAGCTGAACCTATAAATATAAAAAGGTCGCCATCCATGCCACAGCTCCACATTGCCTTTGCCCGCGCAAAGCAGATGACCCTCCGGGCCATCCGCGCCCTCGCCAGTTCCCCCAGCGAAGACTGGTCATCGCTCTCTCCCGCCGCTATCTGCCTGCTCGCGCCCGCCATGCCTTCACGGGCAGACGCCGTGCGGCACCGTCATGACGACGCGCGTACCTGATCGAGGTACGTCCCCAACGTGGGCAGCATGGACTGCTTCTGGAGTGACCTATGACTACATCGAAAAAAATACCGGTGGGTGAGCGCACATTCTGCGTGCTGCTGGTGATTTTCAGTATCGCCGTGCTCTATCAGGCCTACCTGATTTCCGGCTTCTCCTCGATCAGCTCGCCGGGCGCCTTTCCCCTTGGCGCCAGCACGGTACTGCTGATCGCCGCCTTGCGCGTGCTCTACGAAATGCGCGGCAAACCCACCCACGGAGAAGGCTGGGTAGCGTCGGCGAAACGTTTCAGTCACGCGCATTTCCCCCGCCACATCGTCGTTTTCACCCTGCTTTGCGTGGCTTATCTGGCAGTGATCCAGTGGGCAAGCTTCTACGTCAGCACCTTCGTGTTCCTGATGCTCTCCATCGTCTACCTGCGGCGCGGCAAGGTGCTCTCGGCACTGCTCGCCAGCGGCATCTCGGTGCTGGCCATCTATCTTCTGTTCACCCTGGCGTTCAGCGTCTACCTGCCCTGAGACGAGACTTCCATGAGCGATACCTTTTCTTACCTGCTGATGGCCTGGATGGATCCCAACCTCCTGATGCTCACGGCGCTCGGCACCTTCGCCGGCATCTACATCGGCGCCATTCCCGGTCTTTCGGTGACCATGGCGGTGTCCATCCTGGTGTCCTTCACCTTCTCCTGGGATGTGAACGACGCCCTGGCGCTGATCGTCGGCATCTTCATCGGTGGCGTTTACGGCGGCGCACGTAGCGCGATTCTGCTGAACATTCCCGGTGGGCCATCCTCCGTGGCCACCTCGTTCGACGGCTACCCGCTGGCGAAGCTGGGCGAGGCGGGCCGGGCGATTGGCCTGAGCACGGTGATGTCGGTAATCGGTGGGCTGGTCGGCACCGTGGTCCTGGCCTGCGCCGCGCCGATTCTGGGTGACCTGGCACTGAAATTCGCCCCACGCGATTACTTCCTGATCGCCGCCATCGGCCTGATGCTGGTCGGCAGTCTGGCCGACGGCAGTCTCGCCAAGGGCATCTTCGCGGTCGCGCTGGGTGCGGTCATCGGCATGGTCGGCATGGACCCGGTCACCGCCGAAGGACGCTTCACCATGGGCCAGATGGAGTTGATGGGCGGCATCCACTACGTGGTGGTGATGATCGGCCTGTTCGGCGTGGCGGAGGCCCTCTTCCAGCTTCACAACCTCAGCACCCAGGCGGTGAAACAGAAGGTCGACAAGATCATCCCGTCGCTGGCGATGGTGATCAAGTTCCTGCCGCTGTCGCTGCGCACCTCGGTGATCGGCGTACTGGTTGGCGTGCTGCCGGGGGTCGGCGGCGAGATCGCTGCCCTGCTCGCCTACGACCATGCCAAGCGTACGGTCAAGAACCCGACCCGGCCCTTCGGCGAGGGCGCCTACGAGGGCCTGGTGGCACCGGAAACCGCCAACAGCGCCGCGGTGGGTAGCGCCTACGTGCCGATGCTGACACTGGGCATGCCAGGCGACGCGGTCACTGCGGTGATCATCGGCGCGCTGGTCATCCACGGTCTCAACCCCGGCCCGATGCTAATGGTGGAGAACCCGCACATCTTCTGGTTCACCGTCGGCAACCTGGCACTGGCCAACATCTTCCTGCTGATCTTCGGTCTGATGGGCATCAAGTTGTTCGCCAAGGTCGTGGAACTGCCCAAGGCCGTGCTGATCCCCCTGATTCTCGTGCTTTGCACCGTCGGTTCCTACTCGCTGAACAGCAGCATGACCGAGGTGTACTGGATGCTTGGCTTCGGCCTGCTCGGCTATTTCCTAAAGGCCTTCGGCTTCCAGATGGGGCCGATCATTCTCGGCGTCATTCTCGGCCCGCTGATGGACAGCTCCTACCGCCAGGCCATGGCGTCGGTCGGCGACAACCCCGTCGAGCTGCTGGGCGAAATGGTCAGCAGTCCGCTGTCGCTGATTCTTTCCAGCGCCCTGGTGCTGGTACTACTGAGCAACACCCCACTGTTCGGCTGGCTCAAGCGCAAGCGCAAGGCCGCATCGGTTCAACCTTGATACACCGCGTCACGCATGCCCGGAAACGGATATATAAAAACAACCAATGGAGAGTCTCCCACATGCTCAAGCAACTACTTACCGGCGTCGCATTTTCCCTTAGTGCCCTGACGCTCGCCCTGCCCGCCCACGCCGATTATCCGGAGCGCAGCATTCAGGCGGTGATTCCCTGGGGTGCCGGCGGCGCCACCGACAACGTGATGCGCAGCCTGGCGCCCTATGTCGAGAAGGAACTGGGCACCAAGCTGATCCTCAACAACCGTCCCGGTGGCACAGCGGTGATCGGCAGCAGCTACGTGCTGCAGCAGAAACCCACCGGCTACACCCTGCTGCTGGGCGCCGAAAACCCGCAGCTGTACCCGGTACTGGGCCTGGCCAAGTTCGACTACAGCGACTTCTACCCAGTCAACATCATTGGCCAGAACGTCGTGGTGATCGCCACCAACGCCGACAGCCCGTTCAACTCCATGGCCGACCTGCTGGCTGCGGCCAAGGAAAAACCGGACACCCTGCGCATGGGTTCCACCGGCGCCGGCGGCCTGCCAAGCACCGTACATGCCATGGTCAACGCCGTTGGTGAGTTGAAGGTCCGTGAAGTGACCTTCGGTGGCGACGGTCCTGGCATCACCGCGCTGATGGGCAAGCACATCGACTTCATGCCACTGAGCCTGGCCGCCGCCCAGGAACTGGTGCGCTCCGGCAAACTCAAGGCGCTGGCCGTACTGGCTGCCGAAGAGGTGCCCGAACTGCCAGGCGTTGAACCGATCACCAAAGCCCTGCCGGACATTGGCGAGTACCTGCCGTGGGGCCCGTTCTGGGGCGCCTTCGTGCACAAGGACACGCCGGACGACATCAAGCAGAAACTGGTCGAAGCCTATGCCAAGGCCGTTGCCAATGAAGAGTTCCAGGGCTTCCTGAAGAACTACGGTGCGCAGAGCCTGAACCTCAACGGCGCCGAGGCCGAGCAGTTCCTCAAGCGCTGGCAGTCGGTTACCGCCTGGTCGATGTACAAGGCCAAGGCCATCGAAATCTCGCCTGACAGCGTCGGTATTGCGCAACCTTGATGGATTGGCTGGGCAGGCAACCTGCCCAGCCTTGCAGCACCGGAGCGCCTGCACAGGCGATCTCCAAACAATCGATGACAGAAAACAATTCCGCCCAGGCGGCAGGACAAGTGCGTCCTGATAACAGGAAAAACAGTCATGACTCTGATCGCAACCGCTGTGCGCAGCCCCTTGTTGCTGGCCCCCTCGCTGCTGGCGCTGGGTGTTTCCCTGGCCCTGCCAATGAGCGCCCACGCCGAAGGCTTCGTTGAAGATGCCAAGGTCAGCCTCGGCCTGCGCAACTACTACTTCAACCGCAACTACCTCAACGGCACCGACCCGGTAATCCGCGGCGAGCGTCAGGGTCAGGCCGAAGGCTGGACCCAGAGCTTCATTCTCGATGCCCGCTCCGGCTACACCGCCGGCACCATCGGCGTAGGTCTCGACGTACTGGGCCTGTACAGCATCAAGCTGGACGGTAATCGCGGTGCCGCCAACACCCAGCTGATGCCGATCCATGGTGACGGCCAGGCCGCTGACGACTTCGGCCGCACCGCCGTGGCTGCCAAGGCCCGCCTGTCGAAGACCGAGCTGAAGGTCGGTGAATGGTTCGCCGTGTTGCCGATCCTACGTGCGGACGACGGTCGCTCCCTGCCGCAAACCTTCCAGGGTGCGCAGCTGACCTCCAGCGAAATCGATGGCCTGACCCTTTACGGCGGTCAGTTCTGGAAGAACAGCCAGCGTAACGACGCCAGCCGCGAAGACCTCACCTACAACAACATCAAAGGCGATGATTTCAACTTCGGTGGCGGTGAATTCAAGTTCAACGGCAACAACACCATGGTCGGTGTCTGGCACGCGCGTCTGGAAGACATCTACCAACAGAGCTACCTGCAACTGACCCATAGCCAGCCGGTAGGTGACTGGGTTCTCGGTGCCAACCTCGGCTACATCGACGGCAAGGACGAAGGTGCGGCCAAAGCCGGCCGCCTGGACAACAAGGTCTATCAGGGCAGTTTCTCCGCGAAGACCGGCAGCAACACCTTTACCGTGGCGTACCAGAAGCTCAACGGTTCCACCAAGTTCATGCGCGTCGACGGCACCAGCGGCGGCACCCTGGTCAACGACGGTTTCACCAACAGCTATGACGCCCCGAACGAGCGCTCCTGGCAGGTACGCCATGACTTCAACTTCGCGGGTGTTGGCATCCCGGGCCTGACCCTGATGAACCGCTATGTCAGCGGTGACAGCATCCACACCGCCGACGGCCGCAAGGATGGCGAAGAGTGGGGCCGCGAATCCGAGCTGGCCTATACCATTCAGGACGGCACCCTGAAGAACCTCAGCGTGCGCTGGCGTAACTCCGACGTACGCCGTGACGTCGGCCAGGATCTCCACGAGAACCGCCTGATCTTCAACTATCCGCTGTCGATCCTGTAACGCTTACACCACTCATCCAGTGTCACCCTTCAGCCCGTCTTCGTGACGGGCTTTTTTTGGCTGCCGCGGCTGCTGGTGCATGGAGATCGAAGTGACGGACACACGAAAACGCCGCTGCGGCATGTGCCGAGCGTCGAGAAAAAAGGCGAAGATACGACCCGAGTGGGCCTTGGAATGGAGGCGACCCTACCAGCCACACCCCGGCACACAATGTTCCCGCTGTGGCTGCTTCCTTCCGGATCTGACCAGGTTCACGGGTAATCGTTGCGGGGGGACCGGCAGGGCCACCATAACGCTGCTCACCTTGCAGTGAGCCGGCGCCATTGTACCGGCTTACGCCGAACTTACAACTGCTTCAAGCACTTAGCGTGCACCTGAGCCATCAGACTCGAAAGCGTCCCACCAGCCGGGCGAGGTCGGTGGACAGCTCCGACAGGCGCTGGCTGGCCGCAGTGCTCTGTTGCGAGGTGTGCGCCGCCTCGTTGGAAAGCTCGCGAATATCGCTGATGTTGCGGGCGATTTCTTCGGTAACGCTGCTCTGCTCCTCGCAGGCCGTGGCGATCTGTGCGGCCATGTCGTTGATGCGCTGCAGCGAATCGCCGGTATCGCTCAGTGCCTGATCGACACCGGCAGCCTGTTCAACGCTTTCGCGCGCCTTGACGCTGCCTGCGTGGGTGGCTTTGACGGCATTCTGCACACCGCCCTGCAAACGCTGAATCATGTCCTGAATGTCCTTGGTGGACTCCTGGGTACGAGCGGCCAGGGCCCGAACCTCGTCAGCAACCACCGCGAAGCCGCGACCCTGCTCGCCGGCACGCGCCGCTTCGATGGCGGCATTGAGGGCCAGCAGGTTGGTCTGTTCGGCGATGCCACGGATCACCGCCAACACCTCACCGATCTTGCCTGCGTCCTGCTCGAGCGACTGGATGCTGTCCGAGGCACTTTCCACCTCGAGCGCCAGTTGCCGAATCGACTGGATGGTCGCCCCGACCACCCGCGCGCCGTCACGGGACTGGGTTTCTGCATTGCGTACCGCGTCAGCGGCCCCCTGAGCACTGCGCGCCACCTCATGGACCGCTGCGCTCATCTCGGTAGCTGCCGTGCTGACCTGATCCACCGCCGCATGTTCGCTGTTGATCAGCCGGTCATTGGCACTCGCCATTCCAGCCAGGCTCTGCGCGGAGCTCGCGACTTCACCGGTAACACGGCCCACCTCGCTGATCAGCGGCTGCAGTTTGTCGAGAAAGCGGTTGAACGCCTGACTCAGGCGCCCCAGTTCATCACGTGAGGTCACCTCCAGGCGCACCCGAAGATCACCATCACCATCGGCCAGTTGCTCGATACGGGTAAGCAGCCGATGCAGCGGTCGGGTCACCAGCGCAGGAAATCCGAGGATCAGCAACAGGCAGACCAGCAGGCCACAAACCACCACCGCACCCTGCTGCCAGGCCAGGCGCTCACCATGGGCAATGGCGGCAACGCCCAGCCCGTTGGCGGCCTTATCCTCCAGCTCACCGAGCTTGTCGATCACATCACGCATGGCATCGAACTGCGCCTCGCCGTCACCGAAACTGAGGCGCGACGCGGCAGCGGGATCGGTAGCAGCCAGTTGCACGACTTGCGCGGCGGTGCGCTCCCAGCTGGAGAAGGCGCGCTCGAAGTCCGCGACCAATCGCAGCGCCTCGTCGCCTGGCTGCATCTGCGCATAGGCCTTGACCCGGTCGGCGGCCTGCTTGACGTTGTCCACCTGTGACTTGCGAAGGTCAGCGACATGCTCCACGGAGACCTCGCCCAGCAGACTGCGTTCGGCGACCAGCGCCTGGTAGAGGTCACGATCGGCGTTGAGCAGTAGGCTGACACCCGGCAGGTAGCGGTGCGTCAGGCGATTGCTGGAGTCGACCACCTGAGCAATGCCCCACATGCCCAGTGCGCCCATCAGCAACAGCAACAGAGCCAGAAAGACGATCGGCAGAGCGATCTTCGAACGAAACCCGAGATCAGCGAGCAAGCGCGGCATGGCAACCCCCGAACACCTGTGAATGGTTCTGGCACCTCGTTTCCAGCAGCATAGCCGCAATCCGTCATCATGCGCAGGCACACAGCCATCATCGTCCTCGCTCTTCGGGAAAGGCCGGATAAATGGAAAAACTGCGGCCGATGCCCGTAATTGAGCACTGCCACGGGAATTTACCGAGAGCAGGTGGGTCACAATGAGGCCTGATCGGCCAGGCCCACGGGCTGGTCGATTACCTATGTTTCACGGGCATCAATCGATGCCACACCTTTTCATCCCCAAGGAGCAACCACATGGCCATTACCAAAGACCAATTGATCGGTGACATCGCAGAAGCCATCGACACGCCGAAGACCACCGTCCGTGCGGCGCTCGACCAACTCAGCGAGATCGTCAGCGACGCCTTGGAAAATGGTGGTGAAATCACCCTGCCAGGTATCGGCAAACTGAAGGTCAGCGAGCGCCCGGCCCGCACCGGTCGCAACCCGCAGACTGGCAAAGCCATCGAAATCGCAGCCAAGAAAGTAGTGAAATTCGTACCGGCCAAGGCCCTGACCGACGCGGTCAACTGATCCATCGGCGGGGCGTCGCCAGGCGCCCCGCTGCATCCCCGCTGCACGCCCCTCTCGATAAGACTGAACCCAAGCCGACCTGTCGCCTCAAACGACGACATCCGTCAGATGCAGGTTCGCCATGCCCGCCGACCGCGAACTCACCTTCCGCGCACTGTTTTCAGGTGTGCTGCTCGGCGCCTTGCTGACGCCATCGAATATCTATTCCGGCCTGAAGATCGGCTGGTCGTTCAACATGTCGATCATCGCCCTGCTGGTCAGTTACGGGATCTGGCAGAGCCTGGTGCGCTGGCGCCTGGGCACCGCCTGGAGCATGCGCGAAAGCAACATCAATCAGACCACGGCATCGGCTGCCGCCTCGATCATCTCCGGTGGCTTGGTCGCTCCGATACCGGCCTATACCCTGCTGACCGGCCAGCAACTGCCGACCCTGCCGTTGGTGGCCTGGGTGTTCTCGGTGAGCTTTCTGGGTATCTGGGTGGCCTGGTACCTGCGCCGCAGCATGGTCGAGGACACGCGGTTGCGCTTTCCCGAGGCGGTCGCCACGCTGGAAACCATGCAGCAGGTCTACAACCACGGCCGTGACGCACTGCAGCGTCTCTACGTGCTGGGCGCGGCAGCCCTGCTCGGCGGCCTGGTCAAGTGGACCGATACCCTCCTGGCACTGCCGCGCTGGTCGCCCTCGGCGAGTCTCGAGCGGCTCACCTTCAGTCTCGACCCCTCTCCTCTGCTGATCGGTTTTGGCGGGATCATCGGTATTCGCGTCGGCCTTTCCCTGCTACTCGGGGCACTGATCGCCTGGGGAGGGCTGGCACCCTGGCTGCTCGGCAGCGGCCTGGTGCCGATTGCAGCAGACGCCAGCGGCCCGCAATTCGGCCCGTTGGTGGAGTGGCTGCTGTGGCCCGGCGTGACATTGCTGGTGTGCGCCACGCTCACTTCCCTGGCGGTGCGTTACCGGGTCAGCCGCCGCCTGGCCAAGGCGACGCCCGATCGCAACAGGCACGCACCGGCAACGCTGCCTTTGGCCATGCTCGGGCTGGCATCGCTACTGGTGGTCATCCTGCAGGTGCTGCTGTTCGATATCGACCCGCTGATGGCTCTGCTCAGCGTCCCGCTGGCGGTCGCGCTCGCCTGCATGGCGGCGCGGGTGGTAGGCGCCACGGGTATTCCACCGATTGGCGCCACGGGCCAGTTGTCCCAGCTGACCTTCGGCCTCATCGCTCCCGGGCAGGTTGGGGTCAACCTGATGGCCGCCAACACCGCGGGAGGGGCTGCCGGGCAATGCACCGATCTGCTCAATGACTTCCGGGTCGGCCATGCCATCGGTGCCAAGCCCTACAACCAGTTGGTCGCCCAGTGCCTGGGCATCTTCGTCGGCAGCATCGTCGGCGTGCTGGTCTATCAGATTCTGATTCCCGACCCCCAGGCCATGCTGATTACCGAGCAATGGCCCGCCCCGGCCGTGGCCACCTGGAAAGCGGTGGCCGAAGTGCTGGGCTATGGCCTGGATTCGATCGACAGTAGCGTCCGCTGGGCCATGCTGGTCGGCGCACTCAGCGGCGTGCTGTTCGGCATCCTGGAAGCCAGCCTGCCCGTGCAATCGACCTTCGCCCGCCTGCTGCCGAGCTCGGCGGCATTCGGTCTGGCGTTCATCATCCCCGCCTCCATCTCGCTGATGATGGCGCTGGGCGCCCTGCTCGCCTGGGTAATCCAGTCCCGCTGGCGGAGCTTGGGCGAGCGCTTCACCATCGCCGCAGCGGCAGGCTTGGTGGCCGGGGAAAGCGTCGTCGGTGTTGGCACATCGTTCTGGATGATGTTCGCGGGCGGCTGAGGCTCGATACCGGGCGAGCCGGCTCGCAAACAAGCCATACACCGTAGGAGCCCGCTGCGGGCCAGAACGATTGCGCTCATCACGCAGAACCGAGGCATGCCCGCCATTCGCCGGCACGCCGGCTCCTACACGGTCGCGGCGCCATGCAGCGCGTTTGCAGGAGCTCCGCCCCCGGGGCGAATGGCGGATATATCTCGCTATCGAGATTGCCCGAGTCATTCGCCGCGGGGGTCGTGGCTCCTACGGGGCATGAAGCCCTTACTCGGTGCCGATGCCGTAATCCGCCAACCTGGCGATGAAGGTCTGCTCATCGAGCACGGCAACGTTCAGCTCGTTAGCCTTGGCCAGCTTCGAGCCGGCGCCGGGGCCGGCGACCACGCAGGTGGTCTTCGCCGATACCGAGCCGGCGACCTTGGCGCCCAGGGCTTCGAGCTTGTCCTTGGCGATATCGCGGCTCATCACTTCCAGGCTGCCGGTGAGCACCCAGGTCTGACCGGCCAGCGGCAGGCCTTCGACCACCTTTTTCTCGCATTCCCAGTGCATGCCAAAATCACGCAGTTGCGCTTCGATGGCCCGTGCCCGCTCGACATTTTCAGCGTTGGAGAAGAACTCCCGCACCGATTGCTTGGCCTTTTCGTTGAGCCCTTTCATGGCACTCAGGTCGAGCCAGTCGGCAGCGATCACGCCGTCGAGGCTCTTGAAGCGCTCCGCCAGGTTCTTCGCGCCGGTCACTGCAACGAAGGGGATGTTCAGCTTGTCGAGCAGCCCGCCCAGTGTCGTGCTGGCCGCGAACTCGGCGGACAGCTCGCCCTGATCCTGCAGTTCCAGGCCACGCTCGAGAAGGTGCTCGATGACGGTCTGGTTGTGCGCGTCCTCGAAGAAGCTGTGAATCTCGTGGGCGACCTCCAGACCGACATCAGGCAGGTAGGTCAGCACCTCGGGTAGCGCCTGGGTAACCCGCTCCAGAGAGCCCAGGGAACGCGCCAGCACCTTGGCCGTCTCCTCGCCGACATCGGGAATGCCCAGCGCATAGATGAAGCGTGCCAGGGCGGGTCGCTTACTGTCGGCAATGGCATCGAGCAGCTTGCGGCTGGAGACCTCCGCGAAGCCTTCGAGGCCGACGATCTGTTCGAACTGCAGGGTGTAGAGATCGGCGGGCGAGCCTACCAGGCCTTCGTCCACCAATTGCTCGACGCTTTTCTCGCCCAGGCCTTCGATGTCCATGGCGCGACGCGAAACGAAATGAATGATCGCCTGCTTGAGCTGAGCCGCGCAGGCCAGGCGCCCGACGCAGCGATACACCGCGCCCTCGCTGACCGTTTCGCGGCCCTTGCTGCGCTTGATCAACTGGGTACGCTCCACCGCCGAGCCACACACGGGGCATTGCTCAGGCACGGCGACCGGGCGGGCGTCCTCGGGACGACGATCAGTGACGACCTGCATGACCTGCGGGATCACGTCCCCCGCGCGGCGGATGATCACGGTGTCGCCGATCATCACGCCGAGGCGCGCTACCTCATCCATGTTGTGCAGCGTCGCGTTGGACACCGTCACCCCGGCCACCTTGACCGGCTTGAGACGGGCGACGGGCGTCACGGCACCGGTGCGGCCAACCTGGAATTCCACGTCGAGCAACTCGGTCAGCTCTTCCATGGCGGGAAACTTGTGAGCGATGGCCCAGTGCGGCGTGCGTGCGCGAAAGCCCAGTTGCTGCTGGTCCTCGATGTTGTTGACCTTGAACACCACGCCGTCGATGTCATAGGCCAGGCCCATGCGCCGCTCGCCGATATCGCGGTAATAGGCCAGGCAGTCTTCGACACCTTTGGCCAGTTTCAACTCGGGGCTGATGGGAATGCCCCAGCTCTTCAGACGTTGCAGCATGCCGACCTGGGTGGTAGCCGGTTCGGCGCTGTGCTGGCCGAGCCCATAGCAGCAGAACTCCAGCGGACGGCTGGCGGTGATCTTCGAGTCCAGCTGACGCAGGCTGCCAGCCGCCGCGTTGCGAGGGTTGGCGAAGGTCTTGCCACCGATCTCGGCCTGGCTGGCATTGAGCCGCTCGAAACCGGCGCGGGACATGAACACTTCCCCCCGCACTTCCAGCACATCCGGCCAGCCGCTGCCCTGCAACTTGAGCGGAACATTGCGGATGGTGCGCACGTTGACGCTGATGTCTTCACCGGTGGTGCCGTCCCCCCGGGTAGCACCACGCACCAGCTTGCCATCGCGATACAGCAGGCTCACCGCCAGGCCGTCGAGCTTGGGCTCGCAGCTGTATTCGACGTCCACACCACCACCGAACAGATCGCCGCCCTGCAAACCGAGACCGCTCTGCACACTGCGGTCGAACGCGCGCAGGTCATCTTCTTCGAAGGCGTTGCCAAGGCTGAGCATTGGCACCTCATGACGCACTTCACCGAAGGCGCTGAGCGCCTCGCCACCCACCCGCTGGGTTGGCGAATCGGGTGTCACCAGCTCCGGGTGCTCGGTTTCGAGCGCTTGCAGCTCGCGGAACAGTCGATCGTACTCGGCATCCGGCACGCTCGGCTCGTCGAGCACGTAATAGCGGTAGTTGTGCACATCCAGTTCGGTGCGCAGTTCGAGGATGCGTTGGGCGGAGTCTTTCATGGGGTAGTTCTCGACAAGGTACGACGGCAACACAGAAATGAAAAACCCCAAGCCAAGCGCGCGGCTTGTAGCTTGGGGCTCGCAGCTTGCAGTGGCTGCTTAGCGCTTCTGGGTCAACAGTCGGCGTTCATATTCGACGATACGCTGACGGTAGTGTTCGATGGTTTGTGCAGTGAGTACGCTGCGCTGATCGTCTTTCAGCTCACCGTTGAGCTCGTGAGCCAGCTTGCGCGCCGCGGCGACCATCACGTCGAAGGCCTGCTTGGGATGGCGCGGGCCTGGCAGGCCAAGGAAGAAGCTCACCGCTCGGGTGCTGAAACCTTCGATGTCGTCCAGATCGAACGTACCGGGTTTCAGTGCGTTGGCCATGGAGAACAGCACCTCGCCGTTGCCAGCCATGCTTTCGTGACGGTGGAAGATGTCCATTTCGCCGAAACGCAGGCCACTTTCCAGAATGTTCTGCAGCAATGCTGGCCCTTTGAAGCCCTGCTCGTCGCGGGCGATGACATTGATCACCAGCACTTCGTCTACCGGCGCCTGATCCTTGTTGACGGACTTGGCGGACAGGCTGTCGCGGCCCGTGTCTTCGTCTTCGACTGGAGTCAGCAGCATGGGCACCGGCTCGTCGGCGACCAGGTCCAGGTCACCCTGACGCGGCTCGCCGCGACGACGGCTGTTGACGTCCCGCGCGCTCAGCGACGGCAGATCGTCCTCGTCCAGCGATGGCTCGTGATTGCGCTCGATCACCCGTGGCGGGCTGAGCACGTCGGGATCCCCTTCGTCATCCGGCAGGTTCGACACGCTGCGATCCAGCCGGAACTTGAGCTTGCCCTTGCCACCGCGCATCCGCCGCCACCCGTCGAAGAGGATGCCGGCGATGACGATGATGCCGATGATGATCAGCCACTCGCGTAGACCGAATTCCATGAAATGTCCTGACCCCTAAAGCAAAAATTGATTAAAAAAGGCGTCCTGGCCCGTATCGATGACCTTGAAACGTGGCGCCAACTCCATGTTCTGAATGGCGTTTTCCCACGTGCAACAAAAGTGGGCGTTAAGCTAGCACGACGAAAGGCAACTTTACACCGGCAAAACGCTGTAAAACCGCCACTCCAGCCAGTTTTTACGCAACAGAATCTGTGTAACCACGCATCAGCTGTCAACCATCGCCAATGCCTCCTCGACATCCACCGCCACCAATCGCGAACAACCGGGCTCGTGCATGGTCACCCCCATCAGTTGATCGGCCATTTCCATGGCGATCTTGTTGTGGGTGATGTAGATGAACTGCACGGTCGCCGACATCTCCTTGACCAGCCGCGCGTACCGCCCGACGTTGGCATCGTCGAGCGGCGCGTCCACCTCGTCGAGCATGCAGAACGGGGCCGGATTGAGCTGAAAGATCGAAAATACCAGCGCCAGCGCCGTCAGTGCCTTCTCGCCGCCGGACAGCAAATGGATGGTGCTGTTCTTCTTGCCCGGCGGACGCGCCATGATGGTCACCCCGGTATCGAGTAGATCTTCGCCGGTGAGTTCCAAATATGCGCTGCCGCCGCCGAAAACTTTCGGGAACAGCGCCTGCAACCCGGCGTTGATCTGGTCGAAGGTTTCCTTGAAACGGTTGCGGGTTTCCCGGTCGATCTTGCGGATGACATTTTCCAGGGTATCCAGCGCTTCGACCAGGTCGGCGTCCTGAGCGTCCAGATAGCGCTTGCGCTCGGATTGCTGCTGGTACTCCTCGATGGCCGCCAGGTTGATCGCGCCAAGACGCTGGATGCGTGCCGCCATCTGCTCCAGCGTCTGCTCCCAGGCGTTCTCGCTCGCACCCTCGGGCAGCGTGGCGAGCACCCCATGCAGGTCGTAGCCGTCTTCCTGCAACTGATCCTGCAGGGCCTTGCGGCGCACGTTCAGCGATTGCCACTCCAGACGCTGCTGCTCCAGTTGGCCGCGCAGCAACTGCGCTTGCTGCTCGGCCTGGGTGCGGCGCTTCTCGGCATCACGCAGTTCGCGGTCGGCATCCTCCAGAGCCAGGCGCGCCAGGCGCAACTCCTCTTCGACCCCCATGCGTCGCTCGAGCAACTCTTCGAGCTTCAGGCGCAACTCTTCTAGCGGAGCGGCACCCTCTTCCAGATTCAGATCCAGCTGCTCGCGTTTTTCATGCAGGCGCTCGGACTGCAGCTCGAGGCGCTCCAGCGCCTGGCGCGTGGAATCGTGCTGGGCGCGCAGCGAGCCCAGGCGTACCGCCAACTGGTGGGCGTGGTCCTTGTGCTGGCGGGCGTCCTGACGCACCCGATCGAGCCGCTCGCGCAAGGCGTCGCGACTGGCCAGCAGGCTTTCCCGCTGGTCGTTGTCGAGGGCCATGCTATCCAGCGCATCCTGCAAATACAGGCGCGATTCGCCGAGCTGTTCGGTTTCCAGCGCACGCTGCTCGCCCAACTCCTGCTGCTCGGCCTCGATACGCTGACGACGTAGCAGCAACTGCTCGGCCTTGGCCTGGCCAGCGGACAGACGTGCCTTCAGCTCGCCGAGGCGCCGCGCCTGATCCTGCAACTGACGACGCTGCTGCTCGCGCAATTCTTCTTCATGGCGCTGACGCTCACGCAAGCCCTGCAGGCGCTCGTCGAGCAGCGCCAGTGCGGCCTCACGCTCTTCGCGTTCCAGGCCCAGGCTTTCCAGCTCCTGGCCACGGGCGAGCACGCCGCTCTGCGCCTCGCTGGCACGCCGTACGCGCAGAAAATGCCGGCCGACCCAGTAACCGTCGCGGCTGACCAGGCTTTCACCAGAGGCCAGCCCGGCGCGCTCGGCCAAGGCCTGCTCGAGACTCTCGACCGGGCGCACACGCCCCAGCCAGGGAGCCAGGTCGACCGGTGATTCGATCTTGTCCAGCAGGCTGCCGGCAATGCGCTGGCCATCGCTGCCGGTCGACACCAGGCGCAGCTCGCCCTGCTCGAGGGAGGAAAAGTCCAGGCCGCTGAAATCATCTTGCAGCACGGCCTGCAGATCGGCGCCAAGTACGGTTTCCACCGCCAATTCCCAGCCGGTCTCCACACGCAGCCCTTCGGCCAGACGCGGGCGCTTGTCCAGGCCGTGCTCGCGCAACCATTCTGCCGCACCGGTGCCGGGATCGAGCGCAGCCTGTTGCAGGGCCTCCAGAGAAGCCAGACGGCCACTCAGGCGCTGCAGTTCACCCTGCGCCTGCTGCTGAGCCTGGCCGGCCTGCTGAAGATCCTCGCGCAGTTGCTGCAGCCGCTCTGCCTGCTCGGCTTCCTGCTCCTGCAGTTGCTCCAGATCCAGCTCACCAACGGCGATCTGCTCGCCCAGTTCGATGATCGCGGCATCCTCGGGATCAGCTGCCAACTGCTGCAGCTCGTCGACCAGGCGGCGCTGGCGCTCGCTGAGGCGCTCCAGGCTGTGCTCCAGCTGCTGAATGCGCGACTGCTGCACTTCCGCCTGACGACGGGGCTCGGCGCTGCGCTGATTGAAGCCGTCCCACTGCTCCTGCCAGCCGTGCATGCCGGTTTCAGCCTCCTCCAGAGCCGCAGCGGACTCTTCGGCGGCGGCAGCGGTGAGTTCCTGCTCCGGCTCGAGCATGGCCAGCTCCTCGCCCAGGGTCGCCAGCAAGGTGCGGTCATGGCCCAGGTGCGATTCGGTTTCCAGGCGCGCCCGCTCGGCCTCGCGCAGATCGTCCTGCAACTGGCGCAGGCGCTGCTGGCCGTGCTGGATGCTCTGCTCAACGCGGGCGATGTCACCGCCCACCGAATAGAAGCGCCCTTGCACCAGGTTGAAACGTTCGGACAGCTCATGGTGACCGTCGCGCAGGCGCTCGATGCTGGCATCGGCGTTGCGCTGTTCGGCAACCAGCGCCTCGAAACCGATTTCCTGGTTGCCGATCACCGCTTCGCGCTGGCCAACCTGCTCGTTCAGCGCCTGCCAGCGCAATGCGGTCAGCTGCGCCTTGAGCTGGCGCTCCTCGGCCTTGTATTCCTGATACTTCTCGGCGGCCTGGGCCTGGCGGTGCAGGCGCTCGAGTTGCCGTTCCAGTTCCTCGCGCAGGTCAGCGAGACGCGCGAGGTTTTCCTGGGTGCGGCGGATGCGGCTTTCGGTTTCCCGCCGGCGCTCCTTGTACTTGGAGATACCTGCCGCTTCTTCGATGAAATTGCGCAGTTCCTCCGGCTTGGCCTCGATCAGCTTGCTGATCATGCCCTGCTCGATGATCGAGTAGCTGCGCGGGCCCAGGCCGGTCCCGAGGAAAATATCGGTGATATCACGACGACGGCATTTCACGCCGTTGAGGAAATAGGTGTTCTGGCTGTCGCGCGTTACCCGACGGCGGATGGAGATTTCCGCGAAGGCCGCGTACTCGCCGGTCAGGGTGTTGTCGGAATTGTCGAAGATCAGCTCGATGCTGGCCTGAGTCACCGGCTTGCGGGTATTGGAGCCGTTGAAGATGACGTCGGTCATCGACTCGCCGCGCAGGTTCTTCGCCGAGCTCTCGCCCATCACCCAGCGCACGGCATCGATGATGTTGGATTTGCCGCAGCCATTGGGCCCGACCACCGCCGCCATGTTGCTCGGAAAGTTCACCGTGGTGGGGTCGACGAAGGACTTGAAGCCCGCCAGCTTGATGGACTTCAGGCGCATGCAGGGAAGCTCGCCGACACGGCAACGAATCGAGTGGATGGGTTAATGGCGCACAGCGTCATATATGTCCTTGAAGGCGCAATGCTTTGTAGGCGACAGGACCTGGCCGATCACCAGAAAGGCCGGGGAGTTTAGCACAGCAGCGTGTTTTGACTGTGCCCCGATCTGAAGATCGATGGAACGCCGTTCGATCGGCCGCATCAAAACGCCAGGCCGGCGAATCCTCCTCGCCATTGCCGCTCGCGGATCAGCACTCCCCCTACATTGTTCGAGGTTCATCAACATGCCGACACGCGCATGGGCAGCCCATCTGGATCGCCTGAATTTTTTCCTGGCCGATGTCCGCGATGGTCTGGGACCTTACCTGGCGATCTACCTGCTGTCGGTGCATCAGTGGCAGGCAGGCGATATCGGTCTGGTCATGGCGCTCGGCGGGCTCGCCGGCCTGCTCTCGCAGGTACCGGCTGGCGCGCTGGTCGACCGGGTGGGCGACAAACGCCTGCTGATCGTCGTCGCAGCCGTACTGGTCACTGCGGCATGCCTGGCCATGCTGTGGCGTGCCGACTTTGCCTGGGTCACCATCAGCCAGGTAGCGGCGGGCATGGCGTCCTCGGTATTCGCGCCCGCGCTGGCAGGCATCACCCTGGGTATCGTGGGGCCCAAGGCCTTCACCCGGCGCATCGCCCGCAACGAATCCTTCAACCATGCGGGCAATGCCTGCGCGGCTCTGTTGGCCGGCGCTTGCGCCTACCTGTGGGGCCCCGTGGCGGTGTTCTATCTGATGACCGGCATGGCGCTGCTGAGCATGATCTCGGCCCTTGGCATCCCCGCGCGGGCCATTGATGCCGACCAGGCCCGGGGACGGGAAACCGGTGGAGCGCTGACCCCATTGCGCCACCTGCTGACCCAGCCACCGCTGGTTCTTCTGGCGTTGTGCTGCGCCCTGTTTCACCTGGCGAACGCCGCCATGCTGCCACTGGTCGGTCAGAAGCTGGCGCTGGCCAATCCCGAACTGGCGACCACGCTGATCTCGGCCTGTATCGTCGCGGCCCAATTGGTGATGATCCCCGCGGCGATGCTGGTCGGTGCCCGCGCCGACAGCTGGGGTCGCAAGCCGCTGCTGATGTTCGGCTTTCTCATCCTGCCGATACGCGGGGTGCTGTACACCCTCAGCGATGACCCGGTCTGGCTGGTCTCGGTGCAACTGCTCGATGGCATTGGTGCCGGGCTGTTCGGTGCCCTGATCCCACTGATGGTGCGCGATCTGACCCAGGGCAGCGGTCACTTCAACATCAGCTTGGCTGCAGTGACGCTGGTGTTCGGCATCGGTGCGGCGCTTAGCAATGGCCTGGCTGGCTACGTGGCCGAAGCTGGCGGCTACGACAGTGCCTTTCTGGTGCTCTCGGCGGTCGCCGGCTGCGCGGCTCTGCTGCTGATGTTCCTGCCGGAAACCCTGGGCACCGCCAAGCCGGTGTCGCAACCGATCGATCTGCCCGCGCGCACGGCGTCCTGATCCGACCTGCCCCTGGGACGACTTTCTTGTCGGCAGGGGCGTTGTCCAGCAAAATCCCCGCTCCATCCCGGCGAATGCCTGCGCTCGACGCGCTCGCCCCTGCTGGTTTCTCCCTGCGCGAAGCCAAGCCCCGCTCCACCGAATTGCAATCGAGGCCCCATGTCCAACGTCACCCACGCCTACCGCGGCGCCATTCTGCACAGCCTGGCCGACCCGGCCGAAGTCGGTATCGAAGCGTCCTACGCCTATTTCGAGGACGGCATTCTGCTCGTGGAGGATGGCAAGGTCCGCGAGGTTGGCCATGCGGCCGATCTGTTGCCGCGCCTGCCTGGCATCGCGCTGACCCATTACGAAAACGCGCTGATCACCCCCGGTTTCATCGATACCCATATCCACTACCCGCAGACCGGCATGATCGGTGCCTACGGCGAGCAGTTGCTCGACTGGCTGAACACCTACACCTTTCCTACCGAAATGCGCTTCGCCGACAAGGCCCACGCCAGCGAAGTGGCAGCTGTCTTCCTCAAGGAACTGCTGCGCAACGGCACCACCACGGCGCTGGTATTCGGCAGCGTGCACAAGCAGTCGGTAGATGCGCTGTTCGAAGCGGCCGAAACGCTGAACCTGCGCATGATCGCCGGCAAGGTGCTGATGGATCGCAATGCCCCCGCAGCACTGACCGACACCGTCGAATCCGGCTATGCCGACAGCCGTGAGCTGATCGAACGCTGGCACGGCAAGGGTCGCCTGCACTACGCGGTGACCCCGCGCTTCGCGCCGACCAGCACGCCGGAGCAGCTGGCCATGGCCGGGCGCCTGCTGCAGGAGTATCCGGATCTGTACCTGCATACCCACCTCTCGGAGAATCGCCAGGAGATCGAGTGGGTCAAGGCGCTGTTCCCGGAAAACAGCGGTTACCTGGACGTTTACGACAAGCACCAGTTGACCGGCCCGCGCTCGGTATTCGCCCACTCGGTGCATCTGTGCGATGCGGAATGCCAGCGCCTGGCAGAGACCGGCTCGGCAGTCGCCTTCTGCCCCACCTCCAACCTGTTTCTCGGCAGCGGCCTGTTCGACCTGCGACGCATGGAACGGCACAAGGTACGCGTCGGCCTGGGTACAGATATCGGCGCGGGCACCAGCTTCTCGCAGCTGCGCTCGTTGAGCGAGGCCTACAAGATCATGCAGTTGCAGGGGCAGAAGCTGGACCCGTTCAAGTCGCTGTACTTGGCCACTCTAGGCAGCGCCCGGGCGCTGTATCTGGACGAGCGCATCGGCAACTTCGCCGCGGGCAAGGATGCAGATTTCGTGGTGCTCGATTACCAGGCCACGCCGCTGATCGACTATCGCCTGCAGCAGAGCACCAGCCTGGCCGAACGATTGTTCGCGCTGATCACCCTGGGTGACGACCGGGTGATCAGGGAGACCTTCGCCGCCGGACAGAGCGTGCACCGCCGCGATAGCTGATACTGGAGAAACCCGGTTTGCAGGCGAAAAGCATCGCCGGCAAGCCGGCTCCTACGCGATCGTATGGACTGTAGGAGCCCGCTTGCGGGCGATATGAGCGCAGGAATCCAGCCAGCTCGGCAGCATGGCTACCAATCGCCGGCAAGCCGACTCCTACATGATTGTGGATACCCGTAGGAGCCCGCTTGCGGGCGATGCGACCGCAGGTATTCCGCCAGCCCAGCAGCATGGGCCACCAATCGCCGGCAAGCCGGCTCCTACGGGCAGTGGGTCTTGGGGGAGCTACGCGCCGATCACCGACACTGGATAGATAGCGGTGTAAGCGCCGCCGTCCACGCTCAGGGTTCGGCAATCGACGCCATACACGGCCGCCAGATGCGCCGGTGTGAGCATCGCTTCGGTGGTGCCGCAGCCGTGCACCTGGCCGTCGCGGATCATCAGCGCGTCGTCGGCGTAGCGGCTGGCCAGGTTCATGTCGTGGAAAATCGCCAGGGTGACGATGCCTTCACGGCGGGTGTAGGCGCTCACCGCCTCGAGCATGTGCAACTGGTTGGCCAGATCCAGCGCCGAGGTGGGTTCGTCGAGCAGCAGCAGGCGCGGGCTACGCACCAGTGCCAGGGCCAACGAGATCATCTGCCGCTCGCCACCGGACAACTGCCCCGGCTGCTGTTCGGCGAAACGCTGCAGGCCTAGCAGTTCGAGTACTTCACTGGCCCGTCGCTGGCTGTCCCGCTGGGTGGCCCAGCCGCGCGCGCCGCCGTGTTGAGCCAGGAGCAGCAGCTCGTAGGTCGACAGGCGTACATCGAGGTGGGTCAGGTCCTGAGCCACGTAACCGATCAGCCGCGCCCGCAATGCCGGCTCCAGGCCGATCAGTTGCGTGCCGTCGATGGTCGCCGAGCCCTCGGCACGCAGTAGCCCGCACAGGCCTTTCATGAACGTCGACTTGCCTGCACCGTTGGCGCCGAGCAGCGCGAGGGTACGGCCCGCTTCGGCACGTACCGCGAAGTCGCGGATGATCGGCCGACCGCCAAGGGAAACACGGTAATCCTGACAGACAAAACTCATCGGGACGTCAGCCTCCGGTCACGCAGGATCAAAATGATGAAAAACGGCAGACCGATCAGCGAGGTGACCATACCGATGGGCAGCACGGCACCCGGCACGATCAGCTTGCTCGCCAGGGACGCCAGCGTGACGAAGATGATGCCGCAGGCAAGCGTCACGCCAATGGTGAAGCGCTGATCCTCGCCGACCAGTAAGCGCGCTACATGGGGCGCGACCAGGCCGACGAAACCGATGATGCCGACCACCGAAGTCACCGCACCGGCCAGCAGTGCCGCCAGCACCAGCATCAGGGTGCGCACGCGCTTGACGCGAATCCCGAACACCACCGCCTGCTCGCCGAAGCTGCGCAAGGCGGTCAGTGCCCAGGCTTGCATCAGCACCAGCGGCACGGCCACCAGCGCGATGGCGGCACACAGCGCGACCTTGCTCCAGGTCACGTGCAGCAAGGAGCCCATCAGCCAGAACACGATGCTCTGCAACTGATCGACGCTGGAAACGTACTGCACCAGGCCGAGCAGCGAGCTGAACACGAAATGCACCGCGATCCCCAGCAGGGTGATGGCCTGCAGGCCGATCTGCCCACGGGTCAGCAGCAGGATCACGCCAACGGTGAGCAGCGAGAACAGAAAGGCGTTGGCCGTCACCACCATCTCGGCACCAAAACCCGGCAGCCACTGCGCCAGGGACAGGTTGAAGGTCAGCGCCAGCGCTGCACCGAATCCGGCTGCAGAAGAAATGCCCAGGGTGAAGGGTTCGGCCAGCGGGTTGTCGAGCACCGTCTGCATGATCAGCCCGGCCAGTGCCAGGCAGGTACCGGCCAGCACCGCCATCAGCGTCATCGGCATGCGCAGCTCCCAGAGGATAACCCGCGTGGAGGCGTCCACCCGATCCGGGGTGAACAGGCCTTGCACCGCATCGGCGAAACTCAGCGTACCCGAGCCCACCACCAGATCCGCGATGAAGGCGATCAGCGCCACCAGCAAAAGGCCGACTAGCAGCAGGCTGCGCTGCCACACCGCCCTGGCGTAACGCTGCTGGTAACCGTCGGCGGGCAGCGCGCCCAAGGCAGAATCACTCACTGGCAGGCGCCTGACCGAAGAGAATCGCCGGTACCTCACCAAGGCCGGTCATGCCCAGCAAGGTGCGGGTGCTCGCCGCCGGGTCAAGACGTTCGGCAGCTTTCGGGTAGAAGGCCTGGGCCAGGTACTCGACCGCCAGGATATTCCAGCTGCTGGCGTAGAACTGGTGGTAAACGCCATACACGCGGTTTTGCTGGGTGGCCTGCAGCTGCGCCATGCCAGGGCGTTTGAGCAACTGAGCCATGGATTTGTCGATAGCTGCCTGCGACACCGTCGGACCGAAGCCGAAGGGTGGCGAAATCGAGGTGTTGCCCGGGAACTGAGTACCACTCATCACGTAAACCTCGGGCTTCTTGCTGATTACCGTTTCCAGGGTCACGTCACCGGTGGCGCCCGGCAGCAACTGGCTACCCAGGTTGTCGCCACCAGCGGCCTGCACGAGCTTGCCCCAGTACACATCGCCGTGGGTGAAGCAGCAACTGGTGGCGCCGCCCTGCCCGGCCTTGGCCTCGACGAATACCAGCGGGCGCTTGCCCTGCTCGGTGATTAACTGATCAACCTGCGCCAGACGCGCCGTGTAGAAATCCAGGTACTCGGTGGCGCGGGCTTCGCGGTCGAGCACCTTGCCGAGCAGGGCCACGCTCTTCTGGCTGTTGGTGACGGGATCCAGGTCGCTGTCGATGTAGATCACCGGAATCTTCAGGGCCGCGAGCTTGCGTTCGACACCCGCGCCCTCCAGGGATTTGCGTGCGCGCAGCTGGAATACCAGCAGGTCGGGCTTGCCAGCGACAACGGCCTCCAGGTTCATGTCGCCGTCGTCGCCGAACTGCATGTCGACGGCCTGCCCGGAACTCTTCGGCCACTGTTTCTGGAACACCTGCCAGGTGTTTGGATCGGATCGCTTGATGATGTTGTTCCACACCGCGATGCGCTTGAAGGGGTCTTCCCGGTCGAGCAACGCCAGGCTGAACAGGTCACGGCCGTCTTGCAGGACGATGCGCTGGGGCTCGTGTTCGATGGTCACCTGGCGGCCGGCCAGGTCGGTCACGCTGAGTGGGTAGTCGGTGGCATGCGCGGCAGCGCTGAGCAACAGGCAGAGAGCGGCCGCGAGGCGGACGAGAGGCGCGGAGACATTCATGGAGGGAGAAACCTTTTACTGCGCGATGGAGCAGGCGGCGAACGCCAGCAGCGGAAAAAACGGAAATATAGCGTAACAAAGGCTCGCGCCAGCGTCATTAAGAACTATTCTCGATGAATAAAACCCAGACCTCGCCGCTGCTGGCAAGAAATCGCGGCCACAAAAAAGGACGCCCTGAGGCGTCCCCTTTTCAACGAATCCAGATCAGCTGGCGCGTGCGGTATCACGCAGCGACTTGACCTGATCGTGGTTGCGCTGCACACCTTGCAGCTGCTTCTCCAGAACGCTGCGCACGTTGGCTGGCAGGTCTTTCTGCAGCGCTTCGCGGTAGTTTTTCAGCGCCACGTCTTCGCCACGCTCGCACTCGTTGAGGATGGCCTCTTCGCTCTTGCCGGTCACCAGCGACTTCAGGTCGACCCAGCCACGGTGCAGAGCACCCGCCACGCTCGAACTGGTTTCCGGATCACCGCCAAGGCCACGCACCAGTTGCTGCAGTTCGGCAGCCGCACTGGCGCAGTCTTGCGAACGCTGGGTGAAGAAGCTCTTGAGTCGCGGCTCTTTCACGTCCTCGGCACACTCGCTGAAGCCCTTCTCGCCATCTTTGCTGGTTTCGATCAGGTCGTTCAGTACCGAAATAACGTCTTTGTTATCCACTTTGAATCTCCTCGTAGCTTCAGAAATTAGCCCTGTATGGGCCGCTCCCTTAAGTGGAGTGAGCGCTCGTCGAGGAGGTTCAGGGCAATTTCCAGCGCCGTGCATAGAGCGGCATCAAGCGGCTGCAGGCAAAGCCGCGCGCGGCCTGGGCGCGAACCGCTCGTCTGGAGAGCTTTTGTCTCGCAAGCCGCTCGAGGCATCGCGGGCAACACGCCGCTGGCAAAACAGGCGGGGCTGGTCGCGATGGCAGACAAACGCAGCAGGCGTTGGCCAGGTTCTCAGCCGCCGGTCATGCTCATGAAACGGATGACCTGCACCTGTTCATCCGTTTCGAAGTGGTGGCGTTCGGGCTTGAGCTGCAGGGCCTCGAGCAGCGCGTCGCGCAGTCGCTCGCCGTTGCCGGGGTGAGCGCGCATCAGGGTGCGCAAATCCAGGGCATTGTCGTGCCCCAGGCAAAGCACCAGCTTGCCCTCGGCGGTCACCCGTACGCGGTTGCAGTCGCCGCAGAAATTGTTGCTGTGCGGCGAGATGAAACCGACCCGGGTATCGCTACCGCTGACCTGCCAGTAACGTGACGGGCCGCCTGTGACATGGCTGCTGCGGACCAGCGAGTAACGCTCTTCGATGCGCTCGCGCACCACCTCGCTGGAGCAGAAGGTCTGCTCACGCTGATGGCTGACCACACTGCCCAGGGGCATCTCTTCAATGAAACTGATATCCAGGCCGCGGGCCATGGCGTACTCGACGAGGCCTAGCACTTCGTCATCGTTGCGCCCGGTCTGCACCACGCTGTTCAGCTTGATGCGCTTGAAGCCTGCGGCCACTGCGGCGTCGATGCCAGCCAGTACCTGATCGAGCATGTCGCGGCGAGTGAAACCAGCGAATCGTTCGCGCTGCAACGAGTCGAGGCTGACGTTCAGGCGGGTGACGCCGGCTGCACGCAGGTCGCCCGCCATGTGCGAGAGCTGCGAACCATTGGTGGTGATCGACAGGTCCTCGAGCTCCGGACGCTCGCCGAGACGACGCAGCAGGCTGAGCAGATTCTTGCGCACCAGCGGTTCGCCACCGGTGATGCGGATGCGCTTGACACCCAGCCCGATGAACGCATCGGCCACGGTGTACAGTTCCTCCAGCGTGAGGATCTGCGCACGCGGGGCGAAGACCATGTCTTCGCTCATGCAGTAGGTGCAGCGAAAATCGCAGCGATCGGTCACCGAGAGTCGCAGGTAGGTAATGCGCCGGCCGAAGGGATCGACCAACTGCGTCGTGTTCATGGAGCCCAACTCCCGGCCCTGGGGCCAGCTATTCATGGCTGCCACGTGAGCGGCAGTGCGTAGCCGTCATGGCCTACGAAGAGGTCGCCAGTTTACCACGCCTACCTTGCTGGCGCGCCGGTCCGCGGGTCAGATCGTGTGGCCCCGCCCGCCAATAACCACACATTCAGTGACACAACCAAGGCCCCTCGACATCTCTGCAGAGAGCGTTCCCCAGCCCGGCCGCCGGGCTACAGGCCAGTCATGCCGGGGCTCACAGCGCGAGACAAGAAGAGCCAACCTGCTCGGAGGCGCTCGGCGGAAAGGTCGAACCGGGTTTCGCAACGGGGAGTCACACGGACTGACCTGGGACGACCGGCTATGGAGGGCACCGATGCCACTGCTGAAACTGCTGCATTTCACCGCGCTGATCGCCTGGTGCGGCGCCCTGCTCTATCTGCCAGCGCTGATCGCGGCCAGCTGCCGCACGGCACACACGATCGAGCGCCCGGGCCACCCCGAACTCAACCGCAGCCTCTTCAATCTGGTCGCCACCCCGGCAGCGCTCATCGCCATCGGCAGCGGTACGGCGCTGTTCCTGCGTGACGGCACCTTCGGTATCTGGCTGGTGGCCAAGCTCTCGGCCGTGGCGGTGCTGGTCATCTGCCACGCGCTGTGCGGAATGCTCATCCTGCTCTGCGAGCGCCATCCGCGACCGGGCCTGACGGTCGCCTGCGCGGCAATCGGTGGCATCACGCTGAGCATGATCGCCACCACCCTGTGGCTGGTATTGGCCAAACCCTTCTGAATGAGGAGTCATCCCCCCATGAATGCAGGCGGGCTAAAGCCGGATTCAATCGACATCGACACCCACGGCCTGCTCGTAGACCAGTCGCCCGCCGAGGTAAGCGGCGATCGCGATCAGTCCTGCGGTGAACAGCGACAGGTAGAACGCCCACATTTCGAAGCCCTCTTCGCCATGACGATAGCGCAGCATCCAGTTCAGCGAGGCCAGGGACAGCATCATCACGGCGATGATCGCGTGACACCAGGCGCTGATCTTCTGGCGAATACGTTTCACGGTGAGCAGGTCGATCATTCCGGCGATGCTGGCTATCCAGCCACCGGCGGCACCGACGCCCGCCAGCCACAGGCTGGCCCGCGCCCAGAACGGGTCGGTGGTCCAGAAGTAGGCGAAATCGGTGGCCACCAGACCCAGCAAGGCGGCGACCGGGAAGTGGATCATCATCGGGTGCAAAGGGTGACCGGCGATGGCCGCGCGACTGATGATGGACTCTTGTTGCTCAGCCATGGCGGCCTCCCTGTCGATTCGAAAGATGGCCGCATTTACCCGGCTCTACTCAAGTTGACCGCGCTGACCTCAGCAGTTCCGATTATCTCCGCCTGCAGTGGTGACCAATCAATTCTGGCCCCAGCCGGTCCGGTGGCGCGCGACATCGCCTTGTTGTGGTGGGCCATGTGCGGCTTCTTCGGCCTGGTCCTGGTGGTAGTCAGCGCGCTGTGGGTCTACGCCATGTGGCGCAAGCCGCGCGAGTATTCGGCTGAGGATGCCAAGCGTATCCAGCGTCGCTGGCTGATCGGCGGCGGCATCGTGCTGCCGACGGTCACCGTTACCGTGCTACTGGCATTCGGCATTCCCGTGGGGCAGCGCATGATGCAGCTGCCGATTCTCGGCGAGCAGCCGGTGCAGATCCATGTGATCGGCCACCAATGGTGGTGGGAGGTGCGCTACCCGGACAGCGGCGTGGTGACCGCCAACCAGCTGCATCTGCCCGCAGGCCGCCCGGTGGACATCACCGTGAGCAGCGCCGACGTGATCCATTCCTTCTGGGTACCGCGCCTCGGTGGCAAGATCGACATGATTCCCGGCCGCGAAAACCGCATCCGCCTGCAGGCCGATGCACCCGGCACCTTTCGTGGCCAGTGCACGGAGTTCTGCGGCACTCAGCACAGCCACATGATTCTCGACGTACAGGCCCACAGCGAAGAGGACTTCGCGGCCTGGATCGACGCTCGTCGCGAGCCCAGGGTCGAGGCGCTGCAAGGCCCGGCTGCGGACACCTTCCTCGCTCACTGCGGCATGTGCCACAGCGTGGCGGGTATCAGCGCTGGCGACCGCGCACCGGATCTCACCGACCTGGCCAGCCGCCGCAATCTGGGCGGCGGCGTGATGCCCAACGAGCCCGGCGCCATCCTGACCTGGTTGCAGGAGCACGGGCGCCTGAAGCCGGGCATCGGCATGCCGCTGACCGACAACCTCGATGCCGAGCACCTGCAGGCCATCGCCACCTGGCTGGAGGGCCTCGAACCATGAGTGAAACGCGCGAAACACAACGCGGCGAAGACACAGACGCCCTGCACGACCAGTTCAACGAGGTGTGGGGCAACCCGAGGGGCTGGCGTGCGCTGACCATCGTCAACCACACCACCCTGGGCCTGCGCTTCATGGTCACCGGCCTGGGCTTCTTCATTTTCGGCATCCTCCTGGCGATGCTGATCCGCACCCAGCTGGCGCTGCCGGGCAACGCCTTCATGGGCGCGGAAATGTACAACCAGGTGTTCACCATGCACGGCACGGTGATGATGTTCCTGTTCGCCGTACCGATGATGGAAGGCCTGGCGGTGTACCTGATTCCGAAGATGCTCGGTGCCCGCGACCTGGTCTTTCCACGGCTCTCGGCACTGGGCTACTGGTGCTACCTGTTCGGCGGTCTGATCATCTGTTCCAGCCTGCTCCTGGGCGTGGCACCCAACGCTGGCTGGTTCATGTACACGCCGCTGTCCAGCGCCGCGCATTCACCGGGGATCAATGCCGACTTCTGGCTGCTGGGCATCACCTTCGTGGAGATCTCCGCGGTGTCGGCCGGTGTCGAACTGGTGGTGTCGATCCTGCGCACCCGTGCCGAAGGCATGGCGTTGAACAGAATGCCGATCTACGCCTGGTACATCCTGACCATGGCCATGATGATCGTCATCGGCTTTCCGCCGCTGATTCTCGGCAGCATCCTGCTGGAGCTTGAACGGGCCGCCGGCCTGCCCTTCTTCGAAGTGGCGCGCGGCGGGGATCCGCTGCTCTGGCAGCACCTGTTCTGGCTGTTCGGGCATCCTGAGGTGTACATCATTTTCCTGCCGGCCGCCGGCATCGTCTCCACCCTGCTGCCGGTGTTCTGCGGCCGCCCGCTGGTGGGCTATCGCGCCGTAGTGCTGGGTGTGCTGACCACCGGCTTCATCAGCTTCGGCCTGTGGGTGCACCACATGTTCACGGTGGGCATCCCGCAGCTGGCCCAGGCGTTTTTCTCCGCGGCGAGCATGCTGGTGGCGATACCCACGGCGATTCAGGTATTCGCCTGGATCGCCACGCTGTGGCTCGGCAAACCGCGCTACAACGTCCCGATGCTCTGGCTCGTGGGTTTTCTGATCACCTTCGTGTGCGGCGGGCTGACCGGGGTGATGCTGGCTCTGGTGCCCTTCGACTGGCAGGTGCACGACACCCACTTCGTGGTCGCGCATTTCCACTACGTGCTGATCGGCGGCATGCTCTTTCCGTTGATCGCCGGGCTGTATTACTGGTTGCCGCACTTCTCCGGGCGCATGGCTTCCGAACGCCTGGGCAAGTGGGGGTTCTGGCTGGTGTTCATCGGTTTCAACATGACCTTCCTGATCATGCACTGGACCGGCCTGCTGGGCATGCCGAGACGCATCTACACCTACGACACGGGCCTGGGCTGGGACATGCCCAACCTGATCTCGTCGATCGGCAGCTTCATCATGGTGATCGGTATCGCCACCCTGCTGCTGGATCTGATCCTGCACTACCGCTACGGCAAACCCGCCGGCAAGAATCCCTGGCAGGCCGATACCATGGAGTGGGCCACCAGCCTGCCGCCCAACCCGTACAACTTCGTCAGCCTGGCCAAGGTCACCGACCGCCATCCGCTGTGGCGTGACCCGGATCTGGGTGACAGCATGGCTCGCGGTGAGCATGCCCTGACGGTGATCGACCACGGCCGCCGGGAAACCTGGGGCGTCGACCCGCTGACCGGCGAAGTCAGGGAAATTATCCACCTGCCCGGCAACAGCTGGCTGCCGTTCATTGCCGCCTGCTGCATCGCCGTGGTGTGCCTGAGCCTGCTGACCAAGACCTACACCCTGGCGCTGGTGGCCTGTTTCGCCTCGATCGTGGTGCTGCTGCGCTGGAGTTGGGAGAACGGTGCCCACCCCAAGGCGGCGCCGGATGCCAAGACCCAGCCCGGCGAACCGCCGCTGCATTCGCGAACCTGCGACGGCCCGGGGCTGTGGGGCATGGGCGTGACCCTGCTGTCCAATGGCGCACTGTACCTGGCGTTGCTGTTCGGCTGGTTCTACCTGTGGACGGTGGCGCCGAACTGGCAGGTGCCGGATGCGCCGGTATTCAACCATTGGCTGCTGTTCGCCAGCGCCCTGCTGCTGACCCTGGCCACGCCCTGGCACCGGCGGGTGCTCGCCCGCCTGCGCCAGAGAGACGACCGAGGCCTGCTGACCTGCCAGATGGGCCTTGCCGCGATAGGCCTGATACAGGCCGCGCTGCTGCTCTGGGCGCTGCTCAGCGAGGCACTGCAGCCCACCGTTCGTGCCCATGATGCGGTGATCTTCGTGATGCTCGCCTACAGCTTTGGCCACGCCCTGCTCGCTGGCACGCTCAGCGCCTTGCAGGCACTGCGCGTGCGCATCGGCTACGTCAGCGCCGAGTCGCCCTACGAACCGCTGGTGGTGGCGCAGTTCTGGAACTACAGCCTCGGTGTGCTGTGGACGAGCTACTTCGCCATCGCTCTTTTCCCCCCCGCATTCGGAGGCGCGTGATGCAAAGCCTGCGCTCGGCCTACAACCCGATCCACATGGTCACCGGCCTGAGTATCTGGAGCCTCTGGTTCGTCGCGCTGTACGGCGGCCAGGGCGTTGGCTGCTCGGTCTCACCACCGCCGCTGGAGGACGGGCCCTGGACCTGGCTGAACCTGGCCCTGGCGGCTCTGTCGCTGTTCACCACGCTCATGCTGTTGGCCCTGGCGCGTCTGTTCCACAACGCGGCACGGCAGCCCGACCGCAGCGACCGCGAGCGGTTCGTGGCGAATGTGTCGGCCGGTGGCAATCTGATCGCCGCCATCGCCGTGGTGTTCATCGCCCTGCCGATCATGGCGCTGCCGCCCTGCGCCTGAAAACGCCCGGAGAAACCTGCTGAAACAGCGGCGCCTGACTTTCACGCACACCGGTTGGTCGTCAGCCTGCAGTGGTGGGCGGGAAAAGCGCCGTACACCACTGCAGGCTGACCGATGCCGGTGGACGAAGAGCACCTCGCCCAACGGCAATCATCAGCCGCGCTCGACGGGCGCCGAGGTCAGTTCGAAGGGGTTGTTGCTGCGCCGCTGGTTGCGGTCTTCCCGCGGCGTGGCGCCGAAGAAGTTGCGGTAGGCGCTGGAGAAATGCGGGCCCGAGGAGAAGCCGCAGGACAGGCCGATCTGGATGATCGACTTGCTGGTCTGCATCAGCAGTTGCCTGGCCTTGTTCAGGCGCAGTTCCAGGTAGTACTGGCTGGGCACGCGATTGAGGTACTGCTTGAAGATGCGTTCCAGTTGCCGACGCGACACGCAGACATGCTGGGCGATCTCGTCGGTGGTCAGCGGCTCCTCGATGTTGGCCTCCATCAGCAGCACCGCCTGGGTGAGCTTGGGATGGCTGGAGCCGAGGCGATTCTGCAACGGAATGCGCTGACGCTCGCCACCTTCGCGAATGCGCTCGACCACCAGCTCCTCGGATACCGCGCCGGCCAGTTCGGCCCCATGATCACGGGCCAGCAGGGCCAGCAGCATGTCCATTACCGCCATGCCGCCGCAGGCCGTGAGGCGATCGCGATCCCAGTCGAACAGGTGGCTGGTGGCGATCACCTTGGGGAAGCGCTCGGCGAAATCATCCTGCCAGCGCCAGTGCACGGCCGCCCGATAGCCATCGAGCAGGCCGAGCTGGGCCAGGGGATAGACGCCAGCGGCGACCGCTCCCACGCAGCAGCCGCTGCGCGCCACCTGCTTGAGCGCCGCGGCCAATGCCGGGGCTACGGTGGCTGGTGGCTCATCGGCGAGCAGGAACAGCTTGCGGTAGCCCTCCAGCCCACCGGCCCAAGGGCTGCCCGGCAGGCGCCAGGCCCCCTCGACAGGCTCTTCGGCCTGCAGGAACGACACCTCGTAAACCACTTCCGGATGAACGCGCTGAGCGACGCTCAGGGCCTCTTCCGCCAGCGCCAGTGTCAGGGGCTTGGTGGAAGGCCAAAGCAGGAAGCCGATTCGGTGAGCAGTCATGATGGGCAGGTCGGGCTCTGAGGGCAGTGGAAAGGAGCGTGCAGGGATGATAACGCCAACTACTTGAGACTACCGCTGAGGAACTGTTGCAGACGTTGAGATTGCGGGTTGGCCAACACCTCGCGTGGGTCGCCCTGCTCCTCCACCAGGCCCTGATGCAGGAACAGCAACTGGTTGGAGACTTCGCGGGCAAAGCCCATTTCGTGGGTCACTACCACCATGGTACGCCCCTCGCCAGCCAGATCGCGCATCACCTTCAACACATCGCCGACCAGTTCCGGATCAAGCGCCGAGGTTGGCTCGTCGAACAGCATGACTTCCGGCTCCATCGCCAGCGCCCGGGCAATCGCCACGCGCTGCTGCTCGCCCCCGGACATGTGCGCCGGATAGGCCTCCTTGCGGTGCGCCACGCCAACCTTCTGCAGGTAGTGTTCGGCCTTCTCGCGGGCCTCGGCCTTGCTCATGCCCAGCACGTGCACTGGCGCTTCCATGACGTTTTCCAGCACGTTCATGTGCGACCACAGGTTGAAGTGCTGGAACACCATGGCCAGGCGCGAACGCAGGCGCTGCAGTTGCTTGTCATCGGCAGCGCGCAGGGCGCCATCCTTGCCGGGCACCAGCTTGAGCGCCTCGCCGTTGAGCAGAATCTGCCCGGCGTGGGGCTGTTCGAGCAGGTTGATGCAACGCAGGAAGGTGCTCTTGCCGGAACCGCTGGAGCCGATGATGCTGATCACGTCGCCGGCCTTGGCAGCCAGCGATACGCCCTTGAGCACCTCGTGGCTGCCGTAGCGCTTGTGCAGATCCTTCACTTCGAGCTTGTACATGCTTTCCACTCTCTTGAATCCGATGTCATGCCGCTACTTCGTAATAATGGCCGGTCAGCTGCGCCGCGGCGCCAGGTAGGCCAGCCAGCGACGCTCGGCCAGTTTGAACAGGCGCACCAGAATGAAGGTCAGGCACAGGTAGAACAGGCCGGCGGTGATGAACGCCTCGAACGGCAGGTAATACTGGGAACTGACCGTACGCGCTGCACCGGTGATGTCGATCAGCGTGACGATGGACGCCAGGCTGGTGGTGTGCAGCATCATGATCACTTCGTTGCTGTACTGCGGCAGCGCGCGGCGCAGCGCCGAAGGCAGCAGAATGCGACGGTACAGCTTGGCCCGCGACATGCCCATCGCCTTGGCCGCCTCGATCTCGCCATGGGGCGTGGCCTTGAGGCTGCCGGCGAGGATTTCGGCGCTGTAGGCGCTGGTATTGATGGCGAACGCCAGGCAGGCGCAGAAGGTGGCATTGGACAGGTACGGCCACAGCACGCTCTCACGCACCGCCTCGAACTGGGCCAGGCCGTAGTAGATCAGGAACAGTTGCACCAGCATCGGCGTGCCGCGAATCACGTAGGTGTACAGCCAGGCCGGGCCGTTGACCCACGGCGAGCGCGAGGTGCGCATCAGCGCCAGAGGCACGGCGAGCAGCAGGCCGAAGAACAGCGCGATGGCCAGCAGCTTGAGGGTGACCAGTACGCCGCCGAAATACAGCGGCAGGCTGTCCCAGATGACGGTGTAATCGAAGATCATCGTTCGCCCCTCACAGTTCGGCGGCCTTGGTGCCGACCGAGTAGCGCTTTTCCAGATAACGCAGGGCCAGCAGGGAGACACTGGTGATCAGCAGATACAGGCCGGCCACCGCCAGGTAGAAGGTGAAGGGCTCACGCGTGGCATCGGCGGCGCTCTTGGCCTTGAACATCATGTCCTGCAGACCGACCACCGAGATCAGCGCCGTGGCCTTGGTCAGCACCAGCCAGTTGTTGGTGAACCCGGGAATGGCGAAACGGATCATCTGCGGCACCAGAATGCGCAGGAACACCTGCAGGCTGCTCATGCCATAGGCCGCCCCCGCCTCCGCCTGCCCCTTGGGAATGGCCATGAAGGCACCGCGGAAGGTTTCCGACAGGTAGGCGCCGAAAATGAAGCCCATGGTGAACACGCCGGCGACGAAAGGATTGATATCGATGTACTCGTCATAGCCGAGCATCGGCATCACCCGGTTCACCAGATCCTGTCCGCCATAGAAGATCAGCAGGATCAGCACCAGATCGGGAATGCCGCGGATCACTGTCGAATAGGTCTCACCGAGTACCGCCAGCCAGCGCACTGGCGACAGCCGAAACGCAGCGCCAACCAGGCCGAGCACGATGGCCACCGCCATCGACGTCAGCGCCAGGATCAGGGTGAGCCAGGCGCCATCGAGAATGGACGAGCCGTAGCCGTTGAGCATCCGCTTACCTCATGGGTGCGCCATCGGGCGCCGGAAATGCAACGCAAAAGTGGCACACGCCAAGAACAGTCGGCGTGTGCCACCCTTCGACAAGAAGCCACGATCTGCGAGCTACGACCGTGCGCGCGTGTCTCAACGCCGCATGGCCCAAGCGCAGCAGATCGAGGCCTTACTTGCCGTAGACGTCGAAGCTGAAGTACTTGTCCTGGACGGCCTTGTACTTGCCGTTTTCGCGGATGGCCAGGATCGCGGCGCTGATCTTCTCGGCCAGCGCCTTGTCACCCTTGCGCACGGCGATGCCCTGGCCTTCGCCGAAGTATTTCTCTTCGGTGAAATCCGGGCCCACGAAGGCGAAGCCCTTGCCAGCGTCGGTCTTGAGGAAGCCGTCTTCGATGTTCACCGAGTCGGCGATGGTGCCATCCAGGCGGCCAGCGCTGAGGTCCAGGAACACTTCGTTCTGCGAGCTGTAACGCACGATCTCGGCACCGGCCGGGCCGAAAACGTCGGTGGCGTAACGGTCATACACGGAGGAACGCTGTACGCCGATCTTCTTGCCCTTGAGGTCGGTGGCCACGTCGTTCATCACCGCCCCGCTCTTCATCGCCAGCTTGGCCGGCGTGGCGTAGTACTTGCCGGTGAAGTCCACGGCGCGCTTGCGCTCTTCGGTGATGGACATCGACGACAGCACGGCGTCGAACTTGCGGACCTTGAGTGCCGGGATCAGGCCGTCGAACTCCTGCTCGATCCACTTGCACTCGACTTTCATCTCTTCGCACAGGGCGACACCGATGTCGTAGTCGAAGCCGGTGATGTTGCCGTCGGGAGTCTTGTAGGCGAACGGCGGGTAAGCCGCTTCGATACCGATACGCAGCGCCTTGGCCTCCTGGGCCATGGTCAGCGGCGACAGCAGGGATAGTGCCAGCGCGCCGAGCAGTGCGATCTTTTTCATGAAGGAAACTCCTGACAGGGATAGGGTTTCGCTGGCCCTGGGCGGGTTACCCGGGCCATGGAGTAGTGACGTCGCCAGCGTAGCGCAGGGCTGCGGGCGTCGCACGGAAGTGCGGCATTCTAGCGATAGCGCGGCAGGCGATATTTCCCAGATGCGACAACTAATTACAGATGAGAGAGAGCACCGACAAGAGCATCTTGACAGAATGAAAATAGGCGAGATCGGATTCCTGGCGACAGTGGCCCGAGAGCAGGCCTGCAATCCCGCTGTGGAAGCAACTCGCACGTCGCCATCGACAGTGAACGGCAGCCCCACGCAAAACGCCCCACGCGGCAGTGCCAGCGCGGGGCGTTTGCGTTCAGCGCGGGATCAGATCAGGCGCAGGCGGTCTGCATCGACTTGTGGGTGTCGATCAGGTGTTGCACCACGCCCGGATCGGCCAGCGTGGAGATGTCGCCGAGAGCGTCGTATTCGGCCGTGGCGATCTTGCGCAGGATGCGCCGCATGATCTTGCCCGAGCGAGTCTTCGGCAGCCCCGGCGCCCACTGGATCACGTCCGGGGTGGCGATCGGACCGATTTCCTTGCGCACCCAGGCCTTGAGCTCCTGGCGCAACTGCTCGGACGGCTCCTGCCCCTGATTCAGGGTCACGTAGACATAGATACCCTGTCCCTTGATGTCGTGCGGCACGCCAACCACGGCAGCCTCGGCGACTTTCGGGTGGGCGACCATGGCGCTTTCCACTTCCGCGGTGCCCATGCGGTGGCCGGACACGTTGAGCACATCGTCGACGCGACCGGTGATCCACCAGTAGCCGTCTTCGTCGCGGCGTGCGCCGTCACCGGTGAAGTACATGCCCTTGAAGGTCTTGAAGTAGGTATCGACGAAACGGTCGTGGTCACCGTACAGGCTGCGCGACTGGCCCGGCCAGGAATCGAGGATCACCAGGTTGCCTTCGGCAGCGCCCTCGATGATGTTGCCCAGATTGTCCACCAGTGCCGGTACCACGCCGAAGAACGGACGGGTTGCCGAGCCCGGCTTGAGCGCCGTCGCGCCCGGCAGCGGGGTGATCATGAAACCACCGGTTTCGGTCTGCCACCAGGTGTCGACGATCGGGCAGCGCGACTGGCCGACCTTCTCGTAGTACCAGTTCCAGGCTTCCGGGTTGATCGGCTCGCCCACCGAACCGAGCAGACGCAGGCTGGAGCCATCGGCACCTTCGACGGCGGCGGTGCCCTGGGCCATCATGGCGCGGATCGCGGTCGGCGCGGTGTAGAGGATGTTGACCTTGTGCTTGTCGATGATCTTCGACACGCGGGTCACGTCCGGGTAATTGGGGATGCCTTCGAACAGCAGCGTGGTCGCGCCGTTGGCCAGCGGCCCATAGACGATGTAGCTGTGGCCGGTGACCCAGCCCACGTCGGCGGTGCACCAGTAGATCTCGCCCGGCTTGTAATCGAACACGCGCTCGTGGGTCAGCGCGGCATACAGCAGGTAACCGCCGGTGGTGTGCAACACGCCCTTGGGCTTGCCGGTGGAGCCGGAGGTGTAAAGGATGAACAGCGCTTCTTCGGCGCCCATTTCCTTCGGCGCACAAACGCTGCCGGCCACCTTCATCAGGTCCTCGAACCAGATGTCGCGGTGCTGGTTCCACTTGATCTCGGAACCCGTGCGCTTGACCACGATGACCTTCTGGATGCTGCGCGTTTCGGGGTTGGTCAGGGCGTCGTCGACGTTGGCTTTGAGCGGAATCTTCTTGCCGCCGCGCAGGCCTTCGTCAGCGGTGATCACCACCTTGGAGGAGCAGTCGATGATGCGCCCGGCCAGGGCCTCCGGCGAGAAGCCACCGAACACCACGGAGTGGATGGCACCAATGCGGGCGCACGCCAGCATGGCGACCACGGCTTCCGGGATCATCGGCATGTAGATGGTCACCACGTCACCGCGGTGCACGTCCTGGCCGCGCAGGGCGTTGGCGAACTTGCACACCTGCTCGTGCAGTTGGCGGTAGGTGATTTCCTTGTGCTCGGACGGGTCGTCGCCTTCCCAGATGATCGCGATCTGATCGCCGCGCTCCGCCAGGTGGCGATCAAGGCAGTTGTAGGAAACGTTGAGCGTGCCGTCGGCGAACCATTTGATATCGACGTGGTGGTCGTCGAACGAGGTCTGCTTGACCTTGGTGAAAGGCTTGATCCAGTCGAGGCGCTGAGCCTGCTCGCGCCAGAAGCCATCCGGGTTGACCACGGACTGCTGGTACATGGCTTTGTAGGTGGCTTCGTCGGTCAACGAATTGGCCGCCACCTCGGGGCTCACGGGATACAGGGACGCAGCACTCATTGAATCACCTCGGTTATTGATGTTGTTCTTCTATGAGTACATTTGTAACCATCCCCCCTGCTTACAACCATTCGACCATGGTCTTACCGCCGCTAGACCTTGGTCGCAGCCGCTCCGCCCGGCCAGCGAAAGATCCTCGGCACGCCGGTCGGCCGCGCGCTGCAGACGATTCGAGACGCAGCGGACATTCTTGCCGTACAGCTTTCGCTAAGCTGATCACAGCCATCCGGACCAAGGACCCTCATGCCCTTCTCCACTCTTCGCTCCCGCGGACGCGCTCGGCGCCTGAGCACCTCATTGGGTGTCGCGGCACTGCCGCTGCTGCTGGGCATACCGCTGATGTACTGGCAGGCCGCGACGCTGCTGACCAATCGCGCGGAAAAGAGCGCGCTGGATGCCCAGGCCCAGCTGGAAGTGGTACTCGACAATGCCGCTCAGGCTGCCGATGCAGTGATCGAGCTATCGGGCCGCGCCTGTGCGGAAGTGGAGCCACAACTTCGTCGCCAGGCTACCGCCAGCCCCTTCGCGCGCTCGGTCAATCTGGTGCATGACGGCATCATCTATTGCACATCGCTGATGGGGCCGTACAGCATCGCCGAAGAACCTGCCGCCTACAGCGAGGGTCGCCTGCGCCTGATGGCCGGCAACCCGGTCACGCCGGAACGTGCACTGCTGGTGTACCGCCAGAGCGACACCAATGGAAGCGTGCTCATCGGCATCGACGGCCAGCACCTCAACAACCTGCTGCAGGTCAATGGCCAGGAGGTTCCCCTGCAGCTGACGGTGGGAGAGAACTGGATGACCGCCGATGGCATCGTCAGTCAGAGCGCGGCCACGCAATACACCGACTATCCCTACAGCACCGCATCGTCGCGCTATCCGTTCAGGGTCCTGGCCAGCTACCCGAGCGGCGTCTCGCTGCAGTACATGCGTGAACACTATCTGCCGCAGCTCCTGCTGTTCCTGATGCTCGGTGCACTGGCTGGCACCGTGACCTATCGCTTCAGCCTGCGCTCGGCCTCGCCCAGCGGCGAGCTGCAGCGCGCCCTGGAGGCGGGTGAGTTCATCCCCTACTACCAACCTCTGGTGGACGCTCGCAATGGCACTTGGGATGGCGTGGAGGTGCTGATGCGCTGGCAGCACCCCCGAGAAGGCCTGGTGCCCCCCGATCAGTTCATCCCGCTGGCCGAACGTGGCGGCCTGATCGTGCCCATGACCAGCGCCCTGATGAACCAGGTACGCGAAGATTTCGCCAGCCGAGCGCACGATCTGCCGCCGGGGTTTCATATCGGCATCAACGTCACGGCAGCGCACTGTCAGAACCTGCACCTGCTGGAAGAGTGCCGCGACTTTCTGGCGGCCTTCCCTGCCCGGCGCATCAACCTCGTGCTGGAGCTCACCGAGCGCCAGATGATCACGCCCACCGCGGTGACTGACCGGTTGTTCACCGAACTGCGCGAGCTGGGTGTGCGCATCGCCATCGACGACTTCGGCACCGGCCACTCGAGTCTCGCCTACCTGCGTGAATTTCGCGTCGACTACCTGAAGATCGATCGCAGCTTCGTCTCCATGATCGGCTCCGATGCCCTGTCCCGGCATATCCTCGACAACATCCTCGACCTGGCGGTGCGCCTGGAGCTCGGTCTGGTCGCCGAAGGCGTGGAAACCGCTGAGCAGAGTGAGTACCTCAGCCAGCGCGGCGTGCAGTTCCTGCAGGGCTACCTGTTCGCCAGGCCGATGCCTGCACCCGCGTTGTTCAAGGCTCTGGAAACGCCACCGCAGGTTGTCTGAGCCATAAAAAACCCGGCGCAGAGGCCGGGACGAGGAAAGTGGCCAGGCGCCTCCTGCCGAGCAGGAAGCGCCTTGCTCAGTCGGTGATCAGTTCATGCCCAGCCAGTTCGGCAGCCCCAGCGAGATGAACGGCACGTAGGTCACCAGGATCAGGAACGCCAGCATCACCAGCAGCCATGGCGATACCGCGCGCACCACGCGGGTCAGCGGCATGCCGGTGACCGCCGAGGTGACGAACAGGTTCAGACCTGTGGGCGGCGTGATCAGGCCGATCTCCATGTTCACCACCATGATGATGCCCAGGTGGATCGGGTCGATGCCCAGCTGCATGGCGATCGGGAACAGGATCGGCGCCAGGATCAGGATGATCGCCGACGGCTCCATGAAGGTGCCGGCGATCAGCAGCACGATGTTCACCACGATCAGGAACTCGATCGGGCTGAAGCCCTGGTCGACGACCCAGGCGGTGATCGACTGCGGGATCTGCTCGGTGGTCAGCACGTGGGCGAACAGCATGGCGTTGGCGATGATGAACATCAGCACCACGCTCAGCTTGCCGGCCTCGACGAACACCTTCGGGCACTCGCGAACGGTCATGTCCTTGTAGATGAAGATCGCCACGAAGGCCGCGTACACCGCTGCCACCGCAGCGGCCTCGGTCGGCGTGAACATGCCCGAGTAGATGCCGCCGAGGATGATCACGATCAGCGCCAGCCCCCAGCCGGCCTTGCGCCCGGCAGTGAGGATCTCGCTCATCGACGCCCGCGGCAGCGACGGCATGTTCTTCACCCGGGCGATGATGTAGATGGTGATCATCAGGAACACGCCCAGCAGCAGCCCCGGCACCACGCCGGCCATGAACAGCTTGCCCACCGAGGTCTCGGTCGCGGTGGCGTAGACCACCATGACGATCGACGGCGGAATCAGGATGCCCAGGGTACCGGCGTTACAGACGATACCGGCGGCGAACTCCTTCTTGTAGCCCGAGCGCACCATGCCGGCGATGACGATCGAACCGACCGCCGCCACCGTGGCCGGCGACGAGCCGCTCAGCGCGGCGAACAACATGCACGCCAGGATCGCGGCGATGGCCAGGCCACCCTTGATATGGCCGACGCAGGCGTTGGCGAAATCGATCAGCCGACGGGCCACGCCGCCGCTGGTCATGAACGCGCCCGACAGCAGGAAGAACGGAATCGCCAGCAGCGTGTAGTGCTCGCTGGTCTCGAACAGCTTGATCGCCAGCGAACGCACCGAGTCGTTGCTGAAGAACAGGATGGTCATGGCCCCGGACAAACCCAGGGAAATCGCCACCGGAATGCCGATGAACATCAGCGCGAACAGGGCGACGAACAGAAATGCGATGGTCATCGTTTAGCCTCCGTCTCTTCGGCGAGTTTGATGGCGTCTTCGACTTCGCCGTGACCACCAAAACCAATCTGCTTGTCCTGGATCACCCGCACCAACACCTGGGCGAAACGCAGGAACATGAGAGAGAAGCCAATCGGCACGATCATCACGATGTGCCACTGCTGGACGCCGAAGCGGTCCAGGTCCTCGGCGCCGGTGCCGATGTTGAACAGCACCGCGACCCACTGCTCACTGGAGTAGGCCATCAGCGCGCAGTACGCCAGGCAGATGACCAGGGCGATGATCGCCACGGTTTTCTGCAGGGCTGGCTTGAACATGCGCACCAGCAGGTCGACGCCGATGTGCGCACCGATGCGCACGCCCCAGGCCAGGCCGACGAAGATCAGCCAGCCGAACATGGCCTTGGTCAGGGCCACGCTCCAGGTCATTTCCTGGGCGACATAGAGGATGCCGTCGCCAATGCTGAACATCGCATCGTTGGCGAACGGCAGGGAATCACCCAGGGCGTAGAAAACGCCGTAGAGGTTGTTGAATACCACGTACGAGAAGGTGACCAGGGTCATCGCCGCGAGAAGAAACGCCACGGCGGTTTCCTCGAGCTGATCCCACAGGCGCTGCAAAGCTGTCATCAGCGGTCTCCCAGAGAGAGTTGTTGTAATTGTTTTGGCAAGCCGACTCTAACCCCGCCGTCTGGCGGGCAGATATTCACGATTGGTAAACGCGGCCTTCGGCGTGGGCGAATAGCCTCCAGTGGCAAAGGACTGGAGGCATCCGTGCGGAAAAACCTTACGGCTAGAAAGTGGCGATAGCGGTCGGCCGCGGTTCTCGTGTAGGAGCCAGCTTGCTGGCGATCAGAGCCACCGCCGATACGGTGTTGTATCAACAATCGCATCGCCAGCAAGGGCTAGGCGCCCCCCAAGCCCCTACAGGTCATGCCACCGGCCGCTTCTACACGTTCCGCTGCCCGACCAACTCAGCTATCTCGATCAGATTCAGGTCAGGGTCGCGCAGGTACACCGAACGGATCGGACCCGTGGCGCCGGTGCGCATCACCGGTCCTTCGATGATCGGCCAGCCGACCCGCTGCAGGTGCGCGATCACCTCGTCCAGAGGCTGGCTGGCGATGAAGCACAGGTCCAGCGAACCCGGCACCGGCAGGTGGGCCTTGGGCTCGAACTCCTTTCCACGCACGTGCAGGTTGATCTTCTGGTTGCCGAAGCAGAACGCCTTGCGGCCATTGCCGAAAGTCTCCAGGCGCATGCCCAGCACCTCGACGTAGAAGTGCGTGGTCGCGTCGGCGTCGGTAGCGGTCAATACCAGATGATCCAGGTGGTCGAGCATGGTGGTCTCCGTGTTCGGTGATGACTTACTGGCCGGCTGCGTTGGCGGCCTGGGCCGCTTCGATCAGGTCGCTGCCGATCTTGCCTTCGTATTCTTTCCAGATCGGCCGCATGACTTCGCGCCACTGTGCCCGCTCCTCGTCGCTGAGGGTGATCAGCTCGTGCTTGCCGCTGGCCAGGATCTGCTCCTTGTCCTTTTCGTTGAGCGCCAGCGCCTGGCGATTCACCTCGACGGTGACCTCGTCGATGATGGTTTTCAGCTCTCCGCGCACATCCTCTGGCAGGCCGTTCCAGAATGCCGCGTTGGTGATCAGCATGTAGTTGCCGACGGCATGGTTGGATTCGATCATGTACTGCTGCACTTCATAATGGCGCTGGCTGTAGATGTTCGACCAGGGGTTGTCGGAGGCGTTGATCACCCCGGTCTGCAGGCCCTGATAGATCTCCGCGAAGGCCATCTTGCGCGGCACCGCACGCAGTGCGCTGATCTGCGCGGCCTGCAGGTCCGAAGGCTGCACGCGAAATTTCATGCCCCGGGCGTCGCTCGGCACGTGCAAAGGCTTGTTGGCGGTGAACTGGCGCATGCCGTTGAGCCAGTAGGCCAGGCCAAGAATGCCGTTGTTCTCCAGGCTGTGCAGCAACTCCTGGCCCTTGGCCGACTGCTCGAAACGCTGGGACGCAGCCGCGTTGTCGAACAGGAACATCAGATCGAAGATCTGCACCCGTGGCTGATACTTCTCCAGCTTCACCGGCGCAGGCGCCAGCAGTTGCACGTCACCGAGCAACAGCGCCTCCATCTCCTTGCCATCGCCGAACAACGAAGAGTTCGGGTACACCTCCACGCGCGCCTTGCCCGCCAGGCGTTCCTTGACCAGTTTCTGCAGCATGCGCGCGCCCTGCCCCTTGGGCGTCTGGTCGGAAGCGACGTGGGCGAACTTGATGACGATTTCTTCGGCCTGCGCGGCGCCGCCGAAGGCCATGGCGGTGGAAAGCAGCACGCAGGACAAGCTGCGCGAGAGTAAGCGGGACATGAGGCGATCTCCTGTTGTTGTTAGTGCGGCGGGTCAGTGCCCTGCCGGATGCCTTTGTTCGCGACGAACTCTACTGCAGCGCCGAGGGCGACTAAATTCTTGATTGGCCAAGCCTGCCTTCGTGGTTGCCGAAGGCAGAGCCGCTAGCGAGATGATCGACCATCTGCCGAGCGATCAACGAGAGGTTGTCGTAGTGCCGTACACAGATGTTCAACTCGCGGATCGCCCAGGCATCCTCGATCTCCACGGCACGTACCGCCATGCCCGGCAGATAGGTGCGCACCGCCTGCTCGGGGAGGATGCCGATCCCCATGCCGGTGTGGATCATTCGGCAGATCGCCTCGAAGCTGCGTACCTGGATGCGCACCCGCAAATGCGCGCCTACCTGCTGCGCGGCCTCGCTGATCAGGGCGTGCAGCGACGCCTCTTTCTGCAGGCCGATGAAGTCGTAGCCCACGGTCTCCAGTAGCGTCACCCGTTCTCGGGTCGCCAGGGGATGCTCGCTCGGCACCACCAGCACCAGCCGATCGCGGCGGTAGGGAAAGACCTGCACGCCATCGGCCTGCACATGGCCGGCGAAGATGCCGATATCGGTCAGCCCCTCGCGCACGGCGTGGACGATCTCGCTGCTGACCCGCTCTTCCAGATCGATACGAATCTGCGGGTGCTGGGCGGTGAAGGCGCTGAGGTCCTCGGGCAGAAAGGCGATCACCGCCGAGGTATTGGCGTGGATGCGCACATGGCCGTTGATACCTTCGCTGAACTCGCTGAGGTCGGCCTGCATGTGCTGGATGTTGTCCAGCAGGTTGCGTGCGTGGTGCAGCAGCGCATCGCCCGCTGGCGTCAAGGCTACGCCCTTTGGCTGGCGATACAGCAACGGCGTGCGCAGGTGCGCTTCGAGGTCGCTGATGCGCTTGCTCACCGCCGCCAGCGCCAGGTGCTCGCGCTCGGCGGCCCGGGTCAGGCTGCGCTCATCGGCAATGGCCACGAACAGCTTGAGGGTCAGAAAATCCACGCGCATGGCAAGCTCCGCTTCGTGATTGGCGAAAGGCTCACCGCAGCGGCTGGCGCCGGGCAGGAGCGGCAACACCATAAGCCTTCGCGAGATACGAAGCCAGACTTGACGATTGACTGATTGCGGCCAGGCCCGCCGTGGGCGATGCTCGCCGCCATCGACCCAAGTCATCGGGAATTCGCACATGTCTGTCGACTCAACCGTTACACCCATGGCCCTGGCCGGGCTCAAGGTCATCGAAATGGGCCAGCTGATTGCCGGCCCGTTCGCCAGCAAGATGCTCGGCGAGTTCGGTGCCGAGGTGATCAAGATCGAACCGCCAGGTATCGGCGACCCGCTGCGCAAATGGCGCAAGATCAAGGACGGCACCTCGCTCTGGTGGCACGTGCAGTCACGCAACAAGCAGTCACTGACCCTCAACCTCAAGGAAGCCGAAGGCCAGGACATCGTCCGCCGCCTGGTCGCCGAAGCCGACATCCTGGTGGAGAACTTCCGCCCCGGCACGTTGGAGGAATGGGGCCTGGGCTGGGACGAACTGTCACGCATCAACCCGCGGCTGATCATGCTGCGCATCTCCGGCTATGGGCAGACCGGCCCCTACCGCGACCTACCAGGCTTCGGCGTGATCGGCGAAGCCATGGGCGGCCTGCGCCACCTGTCCGGCTACCCCGGCCAGGCGCCGGTGCGGGTCGGGGTGAGCATCGGCGACTCGCTGTCATCGCTGTATGGGGTGATCGGCGTACTGCTCGCCCTGCAGGAGCGCAACCACAGCGGCCAGGGCCAGCAGATCGACGTCGCCCTGTACGAATCGGTGTTCGCGATGATGGAAAGCCTGGTGCCCGAATACGATGCCTTCGGTTACGTGCGGGAACCGGCCGGCAGCGCCTTGCCCGGTATCACGCCCTCCAACTCCTACCCGTGCAACGACGGCAGCTACGTGCTGATCGCCGGCAATGGCGACAGCATCTACAAGCGTCTGATGAACCTGATCGGCCGCACCGATCTGGCCGACGATCCGCGCCTGGCGCAGAACGACGGGCGCAGCCAGCACGCCGAGATGATCGATGCCGCCATTGGCGAATGGACTGCCCAGCGCGGCCGCGATGAGGTGATCGACGCGCTCAAGGGCGCGCGGGTGCCAGCGGGCTATCCCTACACCGCCGCCGATATCGTCAGCGACCCCCATTACCTGGCCCGGCAGATGATCGAGACGGTAAGCACCAGCGCCGGCCCGCTGAAAGTGCCGGGCGTGCTGCCGAAACTCAGCCGCACGCCAGGCCGCATCGGCGAAGGTGGCCCGCAGCTCGGCGAACACAGCGAAGAGATCCTCGCCGGGCTCGGCCTCAGCGACGAGCAGGTTCGCGGATTGCGCGAGCGCGGGATTATCTGAAGCCCTGTGTAGGGTGAACCGGGGCGCGTAGCTGACACTTTTCTCCAGCGACCGCCCTACGGTCGCAATGGTGGATGAAAAGAGCGTCATCCACCCTACGAGCTTTTACTTGCAGCTTGTAGCTTGCCACTCCAACCGTAGGATTCAGTCATGACCAAACGCCTTTACATCCAAGACGTCGCCACCCGTGACGGCTTCCAGATCGAAGCGGCCTTCGTGCCGAGCGAAGCCAAGATCGCCCTCATCGACAAGCTGTCGCAGACCGGCCTGGCAAAGATCGAAGTCACCTCGTTCACCTCGCCCAAGGCGATCCCCAACCTGCGCGACGCCGAAGAAGTGATGCGCGGCATCCAGCGTGTCGACGGGGTGGAATACACCGTGCTGGTACCCAACGTGCGCGGCTGCGAACGGGCGCTTTCGTGCCAGGTGGACGAGATCAACCTGGTGATGTCGGCCAGCGACACCCACGGCCTGGCCAACCTGCGCATGACACCGGAACAGTCCCTGGCGCAGTTTCGCGAGATCATCGAGGTCACTCGCGGCAGCGCGGTGTTCATCAACGCCTCGCTGTCGACCACCTTTGGCTGCCCCTTCGAGGGCGCGGTGCCCGAGGTGCGCGTCCATGAGCTGACCCAGCGCCTGCTCGATCTCGGCGTGCAGGGCGTGACCCTCTGCGACACCACCGGCATGGCCGATCCCGCCCAGGTCGAACGCATCTGTCGCGAGTCGCTGCAGCGCTGGCCCGAGGTGGTGTTCACCGCGCATTTTCACAATACCCGTGGCATGGGCCTGGCCAACGCCCTGGCAGCGCTGAACGCCGGTATCGACCGCTTCGACGCATCGCTCGGCGGGCTCGGCGGCTGCCCCTATGCGCCGGGCGCCAGCGGCAATATCTGCACGGAAGATCTGGTGCACATGTTCCAGCGCATGGGCCTGGATACCGGTGTGAATCTGGATGCCCTGCTGGCCGCCGCTGCCACCCTGCCTGGGCTGATCGGCCACGACGTGCCAGGTGCGATCCTCAAGGCCGGCACATCAGAACGCCGTTATCCGAAACCGAAATGGATGAGCGAGGCGAGCGCCTGATCGCGGATGTGGCGGTTATTCCACCGCCATCCCCGGGTATCGCTGCGCTCAACGCCGGGCTACATGCTGGATGTAGGAGCCCGCTTGCGGGCGAAGCGATTGCGGCCATTTAGCCCAAGCCGCATCACGGCCACCAATCGCCGGCAAGCCGGCTCCTACCGGCTCATTCATTAGCGAGCGCGTGAACGCGGCTTTCAATGCCCCCCGCCCGACTCCGCTGCGCCCTTGGCCGAGAACGGTGGTTTGGCCAGGTAGATGATCAGAATCAGGCCAAAGAACAGCCAGCCCATCAGCGTGAAGTAATCCACGGTCGAGAGCATGTAGGCCTGACTCTCCACCACCCGGTCGATCTGCAGGTAGGCCGATTGCGAGGCGCCGCCGAGCTGCTCCAGATACTGGTGGGTGGCCGGATCGTAGGGCGTGACGTGCTCGGTCAGTTGCGCGTGGTGATAGATCTCCCGGCGATGCCAGATCCAGGTGGTCAGCGACGACGCGAAGCTACCGCCCAGTACGCGCAGGAAGGTGGCCAGGCCGGAGCCGTCGGCGATGTCCTTCGGCGGCAGGCTGGAGAGCAGGATGCTGGTGGTGGGCATGAAGAACAGCGCGATTCCCAGGCCCATGAACACCTGCACCTCGGCGATATGCCGATAGTCCACCTCGGTGTTGAACGAGGCCCGCATGAAGCACGACGCGCCAATCACCAGGAACGATCCGCCAGCCAGCAGGCGCAGGTCGAACTTGTGCGCGTACTTGCCCACCAGCGGCGACAGGAATAGCGGCAGGATGCCGATCGGCGCTGCCGCGAGCCCGGCCCAGATCGGCGTGTAACCCAACTGGGTCTGCAGCCACTGCGGCAGCAGCAGGTTGATGCCGAAGAACCCGGAGTAACCGAGCACCAGCGCCAGGGTACCGAAGGTGAAGTTGCGGTACATGAACAGGCGCAGGTTGATGATCGGATGCTGATCGGTCAGTTCCCAGATCACCAGCGCCACCAGCGAGACCACCGACACGGCCGTACCGATCTGGATGAAGGTCGACTCGAACCAGTCCAGGTCGTTGCCCTTGTCGAGCACCACCTGCAGCATGCCGACCCCCAGCACCAGCAACGCCAGGCCAATGTAGTCGATGGGCTGGTGGACGATGGTTTCCGGCCGTTTGCGCAACTGCGCCCAGACCACGAAGGTGGCCAGAATGCCGATCGGTATGTTGATGAAGAAGATCCACGGCCAGCTGTAACTGTCGGTGATCCAGCCGCCGGCAATCGGCCCGATGATCGGCGCGACCACCGTGACCATCGCCAGCAGCGCCAGGGCCATGCCCCGCTTGGCGCTGGGGAAAATCGCCAATAGCAGGGTTTGCGCCATGGGATACAGCGGGCCGGCGACCAGCCCCTGCAGGGCGCGGAACACCACCAGTTCGGGCATCGAACGGGCGATGCCGCAGAGAAACGAGGTGATCACGAACAGCACCACCGCGGCGAGGAACAGCTTCACCTCGCCAAAGCGCCGCGCCAGCCAGCCGGTCAGCGGCAAGGCGATGGCGTTGCACACGGCGAACGAGGTAATGACCCAGGTGCCCTGCTCCGAACTGACACCCAGATTGCCGGAAATGGTTGGCAAGGCGACGTTGGCGATGGTGGTGTCGAGCACCTGCATGAAGGTCGCCAGGGAGATGCCGATGGTGGCCAGCAGCATGCTGGCCGGGCGAAAGTTGGCGTCGCTCATGTCAGCCCCGAGCCGTGGAGGCCTGGGCCGGGCCATTGGCGTGGATGATGCGTTCGATCAGCGCATCGGCCTCGACCAGCGGCGCGTCGTAGACGGCGGTACTGAAGCGCGGTTCACTCGGCATCTGGGTGGACAGCTGGGCACCGCTCTGGTCGTGCAGGTCCACGGTTACCGCGGTGGACAGGCCGATGCGCAGCGGATGGCTCTGCAGCGCTTCTTCGTCCAGGCGGATGCGCACGGGCAGACGCTGCACGATCTTGATCCAGTTGCCGCTGGCGTTCTGCGCCGGCAGCAGGGAGAAGGCGCTGCCGGTACCTACGCCGAGGCTCTCGACGTGGCCCTGATAGGTCACTTCATCGCCATAAAGATCGGCCTCGACGGTCACCGGCTGGCCGATGCGCATCTCGCGCAGCTGGGTTTCCTTGAAGTTGGCGTCGATCCAGATTTCATGCAGCGGCACCACGGCCATCAGCGCGGTACCGGGCTGAATGCGGCTGCCGACCTGCACCGAACGGAGTGCCACGTAACCGCTGACCGGTGCCACCAGGGTGCTGCGGGCGTTGTTGAGAAAGGCCTGGCGCAATTGTGCGGCGGCACTTTTCACGTCCGGGTGGGAAGCGATAACGGTGTCATCGACCAGCGCCTGGTTGGTGTCCAACTGCTGCTGGGCGGAGGTCAGCGCACTCTGCGCGCTGCTCAGGGTGTCCTGGGCGTGGGCCAGTTCCTCACGGGAAATCGCGCCTTTGCTGGCCAGGGTCACGCGTCGCTGATAGTCGGCCTTGGCGCGCTGCACGTCGATCTTGCGCGAGGCCACCTGGGCCTTGTAGCTGTCGACGTTGCTGTACAACCCGCGCACCTGGCGCACCGTACGCGCCAGGTTGGCCTCGGCGCTCTGCTGGGCCACCTGGGTATCGGCCGGGTCCAGCCACACCAGCGGCTGACCGGCTTCGACATAGTCACCGTCATCCACGGCGATGCGCGTGACGGTGCCGGTGATCTGCGGGGTGATCTGCACCAGATTGCCGCCGACGTAGGCGTCGTCGGTCTCTTCGTAGAAACGGCCGTACAGCTCGTGGTAGGCGAAGATCGCCACGCTGCACAGCACGACGATGACGCCGAGGCCCAGCAGCAGGCGTTTGCGCTTGCCCGAGTTAGGGGCGGCGGGAGTGGCTTGAGATTCGGTCATGGCGAGTACTCAGCGTGCGGAAGTGGATGACGGAGCGGCAGCCTCGAAGCCACCACCCAGGGCCTGCATCAGCAGCACCGACGCGTCGATACGCTCGGCACGCAGATTGGCCAGTTGACGTTCGCTCTGCAGCAGTTGCTGCTCGACGCTCAGCGCATCGAGGTAATTGCCGATGCCATCGGCATAGCGCTGCATGGCGATGTCGTAGGAACTGCGGGCGATGTCACGGGCCCGTTGCTGCTGCTCGATCTGCTGCTCGAGGGAGCGAATGCGGCTGATGCCGTCACCGATATCGCCGAGCGCGCCAACCAGGGTCTGGTTGTACTGCGCCACGGCCACGTCGTAATCGGCGTTGCGCCCAGCCAGCGCGGCGCGCCGAGCGCCACCGTCGAAGATCGGCAGGCTGAGAGCCGGGCCAACGCTGAAGAAGCGGCTGGCACCACCGAACATGGCATCGCCGAGCAGCGACTTGCTGCCAGCGGCAACGCTCAGATTGAGGTTGGGGTAGAAATCGGCCTTGCTGGCATCGATATCGCGGGTGGCTGCCTCGACGCGCCAACGGGCGGCGACCAGGTCGGGACGACGGCCAAGCAACTCGGCCGGCACGTTGGCCGGCAGGCTGACCGCCGTGGGGGCTATCAATTGCGGCCGGGGCAGCGTGGCACCGCGATCCGGGCCCTGGCCAAGCATCACGGCCAGGCGAATGCGCGCACTGTCGACCTGCTGGGTGGCGGCGGTCAGGCTGGCTTCGGCGGCGGCTTCCAGGCTTTGGGTCTGTTGCAACTGGTATTCGCTGTCGAGGCCGGCATCGACCCGGCTGCGGGCCAGGTCGAGCATGTCGCGGCTGCGCTTGAGGTCCTGCTCGGCAAGATCCTGCGTGGCGTAGGCCAGGCCGAGGTCGTTGTAGGCGCGGGTCACGTCGGCGGCCAGGGTCAGGCGCGCGCCCTGGCGATCCACCTCACTGGCACGGGCACGGCCCAGCGCCGCTTCCCAGGCGGCACGCTCGCCACCCCAGAGATCGAAGCGGTAGCCACCCTCTAGCGACAGACTGCGCAAAGTGCCGTAGCGCCCGCCCTGGCCGCTGGGGTCGTCGACCCGGGCGGAGCGTGAGCGGGTGACGTTGGCATTGGCGTCCAGGGTCGGCTGGCGCTGCGCATCGGCAGCCAGCACGGCAGCGTTGGCCTGGCGGGCACGGGCATCGGCGACCTGCAGATCCGGGTTGCTGCGCAGGGCTTCTTCGATCAGCCCGCTCAACTGCGGATCACCCAGGCGATTCCACCAGTCACTCGCTGGCCAGGCAGCCGGCGACAGGTTGGCGGTAAAGGTCTGCCCCTGCAGGCTGGCGGTATCCAGGGTATGACCTTCGGTATGCAGGCCCTCCTGCGAGGCACAGGCGGCCAGCAGCAAAGCACTGAAAATCAGGGTCAGTGGGGTACGCAACGGCATGGTGTTCATCATTCTCCTGGCACGTGCGGCAACGCATCGGCGGCCATCAGCATTTTTTTCAACAGGCGTTGGAATTCGTCGAGTTCGGTGCGGCTCAGGCAGCCGGTCAACTCATTGGTGGCATCCGCGGCGATCTGCGGCACTCGCACGCCGAGGGCATTGCCCGCCTCGGTGAGCGTGAGGCGCACCTGGCGGCGATCCTCCGAGCTGCGTTCGCGAGTCAGCAGGCCCTTCTGCTCCAGGCGGTCGAGCATGCGGGTCATCGCCCCGCTGTCGAGGCTGAGCAAACGGACCAGATCGGCGGGCGTGCTGGCGCGGTTCTGGCTGATCAGCAGCACCACCTTGAACTGCGCGGCAGTCACGCCGTGATCCACCAGATGGCGTTCCAGCATGCGGTCCTTGAGCTGATTGATCAGCGCAATGAGGTGGCCGGGTGAGTGCTGCAGCGAGAACCGTTCGCGGTCGAAATGTGGCATCGAAAATTACCTGCCCAGGCAGTGAATGCCATGCAGATTACTGCCCAGGCAGCGAATAACCCAATTACATTTCGTAATACTTGTTATCAACTTCAGAAATACTTTGAAATATTTGGTGGTTTTGAAAGGACTGCCCGGGGGTTCGATGGGTTCAGGGGAATTTGGCGGGGACGACTGTTACGGGGGTGATGGAGGGAATTGGAACGGTAGCGATTGCCCTGGGTGTCGCAGGCTCGACCCTGGCTGCGATCGGGTAGCCGGCGTCGAGCGTAGCGACACCCAGGGATTGGTTCAGACCCAGCCATTCCCTGGTCGCTCCGCCCTGCTCATTCCACGAAGGTGCAGAACGCCTCCAGGGGCAAGCGTTCGCTGACCAGTCGATTGACCGGCGCTTCAGGGTCGGCATAGCCCACGGCGATGGCGCAGTGCAGCATGTGCTCGGCGGGTATCTGCAGGAAACGCTCGACGCTCAGGTGGTAGCGCGCCCAGCAAGCCTGCGGGCAGCTGTCCAGGCCGTGCTCCTTGAGCAGCAACATCAGGCTCTGCTGATACATGCCCAGATCGGCCCACTGCCCCGGCCCCATGCAGCGGTCGACCGAAAAGAACAGCGCACAGGGCGCCTCGAAAAAGCGGAAGTTACGGGCGAACCAGGCCAGGCGCGCAGCCTTGTCTTCACGGCCAATGCCGAGCAGCGCGTACATCTGCTCGCCTACTTCGAACCGTGAGGTGCGATAGGGCTCTTGCAGCGGCTGCGGGTACACAGGGTAATCCGCAGGATCGGGCTGCGGATCGTCCTGCAGCCGCAGGGCGATGTGCTGGCGGAAACGCTCCAGCGCCTCGCCCTGCAACACATGGATGCGCCAGGGCTGCAGGTTGCCGCTGGAAGGCGCGCGGGCTGCCTGCTCGAGCAATCCGCGCAGCAGTTCAGTCGCCACCGGGCGATCCAGAAAGGCCCGTGTGCTGCGCCGCTCACGTAGTGCCTGGCTGACGTTCATCCGCTCTCCTCGCTGGTGATGAATAGCCCATCAAAACAAAGGCCGCCTCCTGATGGAAGCGGCCTGCGGTGCTGCACGAACGGTAGTCGATCACTGCGCCTGGTTGGACGCCTCGGCAGCCTTGATCAGGTCGGCACCGATATCGCTTTCGAATTTCTTCCATACCGGGCGCATGGCTTCGCGCCATTGTTCGCGTTGCTCTGGGGTCAGTTGGATGATCTCGCTGGTGCCCGCCTTGACGATGGCGGCACGAGCTTCCTTGTTGAGCTCGTCGGCCTGCCGGTTAACCTCGGCAGTCACCTCGACCATGATCGTGTCCAGCTCGCTGCGTACATCCTCCGGCAGGCTGTTCCAGAACTTGGTATTGGTGATCACCATGTAATCGATCAGGCCATGGTTGGATTCGGTGAAGAACGGCTGCACCTCATGCACCTTCTGGCTGAAGTAGTTCGACCAGGTGTTCTCGGTACCGTTGACCACCCCGGTCTGCAGGCCCTGATAGACCTCGGCGAAGCTCATCTTGCGTGGCGCGGCACGCAGCACCTTGAACTGCTCGTCGAGCACCGCGGAAGCCTGTACGCGGAATTTCAGGCCACGAGCATCCTTGGGCTCGTGCATCGCCTTGTTGGACGACAATTGCTTCAAGCCGTTGTGCCAATAGGCCAGGCCGGTGATGCCCTTGCCTTCCATGCTGGTCAGCAGTGCCTTGCCCTGCTCGCTGGCCTGAAAGCGGTCGACCGCCTCCATGTTGTCGAACAGGAACGGCAGGTCATAGATCTGGATCGGCTTGGCGTAGTGCTCGAACTTGGCCAGCGAAGGCGCCAGCAATTGCACGTCACCGAGCAGCAGCGCTTCCATTTCCTTGCCATCACCGAACAGCGAGGAGTTCGGGTAAACCTCCACCTTGACCCGACCTGGCAAACGCTCCTCGGCCAGCTTCTTGAACAGCAGCGCGCCCTGGCCCTTGGGTGTGTGCTCGGCAACCACGTGGGCGAACTTGATGCTTATGGGATCAGCAGCGTGCAACGCGCCAACCACGGAAAGCGACACAGCGCAGACCAGCGCCTTGAGGGATAGCTTGAGCATGGGTGTACCTCATCTTGTTTTTGTAGTTGGGCAGTCGTTCGAGCCACTGATTACTGTTTACAACGTTGCGATCCCTGCACGGAATTCACCATTGTGCAAAGGCGCGTTCAGCATCTCCGAACGCCGCCTAGTCCGCTGCCCCGGCACGCTCGGCGATGCGTCTGGCGCGGCCGACCACCGGTGCATCGACCATCTGTCCGTCGACCACGAAAACACCGTCGCCCCCCTCGCCGGCCTGCAGCACCCGGCGCGCCCAGGCCAGTTCCTCGGCCGAAGGCGCCAACGCCCGGTGCACCACGGCGACCTGGCTAGGGTGGATGCACAACAGCCCACCGAACCCCATGTCGCGAGCATCGCGGCTGGCGCGGTCGAGGCCGGCCTGATCCTGAATCGCCGGGAACACGCTATCCAGCGGAGCGGCCAGATTGGCCAGACGGCTGTGCAGCAGGATCGCGTAGCGCGCCTGATCGAGCATGCGCTCGGCCGCCGCAGTGCCGCTGTTCAAGCCCAGATCGAGCCCCAGATCCAGACCGCCGAACGACAATCGCTCCACGCCTGCCGCACTGGCGATGGCTGGCAGGTCATGCAGACCACGGGCGCTTTCGATGATCGGCCAGACCGGCTTGCCAGTTGCGGCAGCGCGCTCGCTCTGCGCCGCGCTTTCCACCTTGGGCAGCAGCACGCCGATGACGCCCGCATGGGCGGCGCAGAAGTCCAGATCGGCCTCATGCTCGGCATGCTCGGGCGAGTTGACCCGCACTCTCAGGCGCGCTTCTGGGTTGGCTACCAGGAACACCCCGAGGTTTTCACGGGCCTGGCGTTTGAGCGGTTCTTCGACAGCATCTTCGAAATCGACGATGACCGTGTCGGCACCGCTGGCCAGTGCCTTGGCGAAGCGATCAGGCCGGCTACCCGGTACGAACAAGGCGCTACGGATGGTTTGTCTGGTCATGGAATCTGCTTCCTGGCGTAAGACTTATTGTTTGGTGATACGGCCAATTGGTGGGCTGAAGCCCACCCTACCCGTATGCCTTTCGTAGGGCGGGCTTCAGCCCACAAAACCGAGCGTCCACGGCCGCCTAGAGCTAGGCTTCAAATCGCGCCGCTGACCTTCAGGCCCGCTATCGCGGAATCGCTATATCCCAGCTCGGCCAACAAGGCTTCGGTGTGCTCGCCCAGCGCGGGCACCGCATCCATCCGCGGCGTGAAGGCGCTGTTGCTGCCAGGCGGCAGCAGCGCGGGCAGGCTGCCTGCCGGGCTGTTCACCTGGCGCCAGCGGTCACGGGCCTTGAGCTGCGGATGCGCCCAGACGCCAGCCATGTCATTGACATGGGCGTTGGCGATCTGTGCCCGTTCCAGCCGTTCGATCACCTGTTCGGCACTCAGCGCGGCGAAGGTCTCGACGATGATCGAGCGCAGCGCTTCCCGATTGGCCGAACGTTTGAAGTTGGCCGAAAAGCGCTCGTCCGCGGCCAGCTCCGGCTGCAACAGCACTCGCTCGCAGAAAGCCTGCCATTCGCGCTCGTTCTGCAGGCCGAGCATCACCGTGCCGCCGTCGCCAGCGGGAAACGGACCGTAGGGATAGATGGTCGAGTGGGCGGCCCCGGCACGTGGCGGCGGCGTGGCACCGTCGTATGCGTAATACAGGGGGTAACCCATCCACTCGACCAGGCTCTCGAGCATGCTCACATCGATGCGGCTGCCCAGACCGGTTCTGCCGCGCAGCAGCAGAGCGGTAAGAATGTTGCTGTAGGCATACATGCCGGCGGCGATATCGGCGATGGAGCAGCCGGCCTTGGCCAGTTGGTCGTCACCTGCCCCGCCAGTGACCGACAGGAAGCCGCCCTCGCTCTGGATCAGCAGATCGTAGGCCTTCTTCTTCTCGTAGCTGCCGCCTTCGCCGTAACCGGAGATGTCGCAGACGATCAGTTTCGGGAAGCGCTCATGCAGCGCCTCGAACGACAGGCCCATGCGCGCTGCCGCGCCGGGCGCGAGGTTCTGCACCAGCACGTCGGCCTTTTCCAGCAAGCTGTCGAGTACTTCGCTGGCATCGTCCTGCTTGAGGTCGAGGGTCAGGCTCTCCTTGGAACGGTTGGTCCACACGAAGTGCGACGCCAGGCCATTGACCCGCTCGTCGTAACCGCGGGCGAAATCACCACTGCCGGGGCGCTCGACCTTGATCACCCGAGCGCCCATGTCGGCGAGCTGACGGGTGCAGAACGGCGCCGCGATGGCGTGCTCCAGGCTGACCACGGTGATGCCGTCCAATGGCCGGGGCTGCGTATTGTTGTTATTCATGGCGGTTTTCCCGTTTCAATCGTCCAGATCCGTCGGCTGGATCGCGCGTCAGCGATCCAGCGCATTCTTCGGCGCAGTCAGGCCAGGCCGCTCAGGTCGTCGGTTTGTCGCAGGCGCCAGACCTTGGCAATCAGCTCGCCGGCCTGGTCACTGCTGCGCTTGCCGGCGAATGCCAGCAGGCGGCGGAACTTGTCTTCCAGCTCGGCGCGGCTGAGGGTGTTGCCCGGATCGCCCTTGGGCTCGTCGATGGCGCCGCGCAAGGTGCGGCCGTCGGTGGTGAGCACTTCGACCCGCCCCAGCCAGCGCGCCGGATAGGCGCCATCCACCTCGGGGTCGAGACGCATGCTGACCTTGTCCCTGAATTCGCTGACGTCAGCGTCAATGAGCGACAGGTTCTCGAACTCGGTGAGCTGCGCCTTGCCATGCACGGCGATCAGGCCCAGCACGGTCCCCATGGAAAACTTGGCCTGATGCACGGTCTGCGGCACCACCACACGCCCCAGCACATCGATAGCGCCCTGATGCACGTGGGTGACCACCTGGGCGATGTCGCCATGCCGCAGGCCCTCGCGCTGCATCAGGCCCAGCAGGGCATCGGCGGCCGGGTGGGTATGCCGGCAGGAAGCATGGAACTTGAACGAGGTCTCCGCCAGCGCCCAGCGGCTGCCGAGGCGATCCGACAGCTTGCTCGGGTTGGCATCGCTGGACATCCCGGCGGCCATCCCCTGCTCGCCCTCGAGAATGTTCTGTGCACCGGTCAGGCCCTGCTCGGTGAAGTACGCGGCCAGCAGCCCATCGGCGGCGGCCTTGGCGGTGTGCAGTTGCTTGGAGTCGGCGGCGTCGCGCAGGAACTCCCAGAGCCCGGCTGCCTGGGTGCCAGCATTGCCGAGCAGGTGAATGAACTGCTGTTTGTCGAAGTTCAGCAGCTTGCCCACCGCCACGGCAGCGGCCAGGGTGCCGACCGTGGCCGTGGTGTGGAAGATGCGGTAATGGGAGCGACCGAGGAATTCACCGATACGAATGCCCGCCTCGTAGCCGGCCACCGAGGCCAGCAACAGCTCGCGGCCTGTCTTGCCCAGGTCCTGCGCGGCTGCCAGAGCCGCCGGGAATACCACGGTGGCCGGGTGCAGCACCGAGCTGTTGTGCAGGTCATCCTGCTCGACCAGATGGGACGAAGCGCCGTTGACCAGGGCCGCGAAGTACGCCGAGGTGCCGCGACCGTTGACCAGAATGCGCGCCGGGCCATCGGTCGGGCCCATCTTCTGCGCATAGGCTTCGAACAGCGGAATCGGCCGCGCGCCTTCACTGGCCAGGGCCGAACCGAGCCAGTCGAGGAACAGGTCTTCGGTGCGATCGAGCACGTAGTCAGGCAGATCGTCGTAACGCAACTCGGCGAGGAACACGGCGAGCTGTTGAGTATTTGTACTCATAAGCCGCTCCCAGGAGTCTGCTTATGAACTCGCGAGCTAGAGCCAGGCAAGGCGTAAGCGGGCGAGGAAGCGGAGTTTACGAGTTGTAAATGAGCATTCCGAGCCCGATTACAACGCAGCATGGCCGACGCGCAGCAGTTCATAAGTAGGCTCCTCAGAAACTACGCGGCAGCTCGAGCAGATGCTCGGCCACGTAGGACATGATCAGGTTGGTGGAGATCGGCGCCACCTGGTACAGGCGGGTCTCGCGGAACTTGCGCTCGACGTCGTATTCATTGGCGAAGCCGAAGCCGCCATGGGTCTGCAGGCAGGCGTTGGCCGCCGCCCAGGAGGCCTCCGCCGCCAGGTACTTGGCCATGTTGGCGCTGGCCCCGGCGTTCTCGCCACGGTCGTACTGTTCGCAGGCGCGCCAGCGCATCAGGTCGGCGGCTTCGACCTCGATATGAGCCTTGGCGATAGGGAACTGCACGCCCTGGTTCTGACCAATCGGGCGGCCGAACACCACGCGATCACGGGCGTAGGCACTGGCCTTCTCGATGAACCAGCGACCATCGCCGATGCACTCGGCAGCGATCAGCGTGCGCTCGGCATTCAGGCCGTCGAGGATGTAGCGGAAGCCCTTGCCCTCCTCGCCGATCAAACTGCTGACAGGGATTTCCAGGTTGTCGAAGAACAGCTCGTTGGTCTCGTGGTTGACCATGTTGGCGATCGGCTGCACGGTCAGGCCGTTGCCGATGGCCTCACGCAGGTCGACCAGGAAGATCGACATGCCTTCGGATTTCTTCTGCACCTCGGCGAGCGGCGTGGTGCGCGCCAGCAGAATCATCAGGTCGGAATGCTGGATGCGCGAGATCCAAACCTTCTGGCCGTTGATCACGTACTTGTCGCCCTGGCGCACGGCGGTGGTCTTGATCTTGGTGGTGTCGGTGCCCGTGGTGGGCTCGGTCACCCCCATGGACTGCAGGCGCAGCTCGCCGCTGGCCAGCTTCGGCAGGTAGTAGCTTTTCTGTTCGTCGCTGCCGTTACGCAGCAGGGTGAACATGTTGTACATCTGCCCGTGGATGGTGCCGGAGTTGCCGCCGCAGCGGTTCACCTCCTCGAGGATCACCGAGGCTTCGGCCAGGCCCAGGCCGGAGCCGCCGTATTGTTCCGGGATCATCGCCGACAGCCAGCCGGCTTCGGTCATGGCCGCCACGAAGGCCTCCGGGAAGCCCTTCTCTTCATCGATCTTGCGCCAGTATTCGGCAGGAAATTCGGCACACAGGCCGCGTACGCCTTCACGGATGAAATTCAGTTCTTCGTTCTGTTCCGGGGTCATCTCGATTCCTCGATTCTTTTTGTTGTGTTTCAACCTAAGAGCCTCTCAACGATCGCAAGCCGCGTAGGGTGGACAACGCTCTTTTTGTCCACCATTGCGCTTGCAGAACGGTGGACGGATCGCGCCACGCAGGTGAAGCGCCGTCCGCCCTACCCGGCATCCGTCAGTCGAATTCCACGTCGGCCTGCTGGGCCATGCCGGCTTCATTACCGGCCCACAGCTGCGCCTTGCCCGGCGTGCTGATGCGCCCGGCCACCTCGAAGGGCTCCGGCGCAACCAGCGGGCGCAGGCCGCGATAGGCGAAACGACGCAAACGGGCCTGCGGGTTGGCGCGGCAGAACGCGCGCAGGTTCAGGGTGGCGATCAGCGGGCCATGCACCACCAGCCCGGCATAGCCTTCGGTGTCGGTGACATAGGGCCAGTCGTAATGAATGCGATGGCCGTTGAAGGTCACCGCGCTGTAGCGGAACAGCAGTGTCGGGCTGGGTACCACGCCCTCGCGCCAGTCACCGCTCGGCAGCGCCTCGCCGGCACCGCTCTTAGGCGGGCTGGGCTCGCGGTAGACGATGTCCTGCTCCTCGCGGATCGCCAGCTCGCCATCCTGCAAGTAGTCATGCTGCACGGTGACGAACAGCAGCGCGCCCGTGCGGCCATGTTTCTCTTCGATGTGCTTGATGGTCGACACACGGGTGGCTTCCCCGCCGACCCGCAGCGCGGCGATGAACTCGATGCGACCGCCGGCCCACATGCGGTTGCGGTTGTCGGCCGGCGGCAGGAAGCCACCGCGTGCCGGATGACCGTCGCCCCCCAGGCCGCTTTCGGCAATGGGGTCCTGAAAGAATGCCCAGTGCCAGAGTGGCGGCAGCGCCTCGCCATGAGCGGGCGTTTCTTCGCCCAGGGTCGCGGCGATGCGCTTGACCAGGTTGCGGCTCAGTTGATCGTGGGATTCTTCGGTGCGGCCGATCCAGGCGGAAAAAGCACAGTCGCTCATGGTGGGTTCCAGCTGTCTTGTTATGTGCCGCCAGCATGCAATCCGCTTATCGTTCTGTGAATTTGCATTTGCATAAACCGGCGTTCGGTTATGCTGAACACCGCTACCGCTGCCTGAACAGGACTGCCATGCACTTCGATCTGCCGGATTTGCGCCTTTTCATCCATATCGCCGAGTCGCCAAGCCTGACTCAGGGCGCACGCCGTGCGTCGCTCTCGCCCGCCGCAGCCAGCGCGCGTATCAAGGCGCTGGAAGGCCAGCTCGACACCCGCCTGCTGTACCGCGACAGCCGTGGCGTGGAGCTGACACCCTCCGGTCAGCGACTGCTGCAGCACGCGCGGTTGATCATGCGTCAGGTCGATTACCTGAAAAGCGAGTTCACCGAATACGGCAGCGATTCGGCCGGGCATATCCGCATTTTCGCCAACACCACAGCAGTGACCGAATTTCTGCCCGAAGTACTGGCCGGCTTCCTCGCCGAGCGCCCCGGCGTGACGGTGGACCTGCAGGAGCGCCTGAGCCGCGATATCGTCCGCGGCGTGCTCGACGGCGGTGCCGACCTGGGCATCATCGCCGGGCCGGTGGAGGCCGCTGGCCTGCAGGTGCTGCATTTCAGCACCGACCGCCTGGTGCTGGTGGTGCCGGACAACCACCCCCTGGCGGGCCGTGATCAGGTCAGCCTGCGCGACACCCTGCAGTACCAGCATATCGGCCTGCACGACGGCAGCACGCTGCTGACCTTCTTGCGTGAACACGTGGAAACCCTGGGCGGCACGCTGTCGCTGCGCATCCAGATGTCCAGCTTCGAAGCCATCTGCCGCATGGTCGAAGCCAACGTCGGCATCGGCATCATCCCCGAGTCGGCCGCCAGCCGACACCGCCGCACCATGAAGCTGCACACCATCGAGTTGAACGAGGCCTGGGCCGTACGCGAACGCAGCATGCTGGTACGCGACCTCGAAGCCCTGCCGGGCAGCGTGCGGGCGTTGATCGCCACGTTGCTGCCGGAATCCTCCACGCCGTAGGCCAAGGCGGGATTGCCGGCACCATCGCACTTCAATAAGATGCGAACACTTCGCATATGTGATTGATTTCGATGCCTACCCTGGACGACTCCTACGCACGCCAGGTGGAGGGCTACTACAGCGCCCACCACGGCTGGATTAACGCCTGGCTGAGCAGGCGCCTGGGCAATGTCAGCGATGCGGCGGACCTGGCTCACGACGTGTTTCTGCGCCTGCTCAGCAAACCTCGCCAGTTCGACAGCGACAGTCACGCCCGCGCCTATCTGCACGCCATGTCACGACACCTGTGCGTCGACTTCTGGCGGCGTCGCGAGGTCGAGCAGGCCTGGCTCGATGTGCTGGCGAGTCGTCCGGATGTCTGCGTCCCTTCCGAGGAACATCGGGCCATGGTGCTCGAAGCGCTGCAGCAGGTTAACGGCATGCTCGCCCGCCTGCCGGAGCGGGTCGCCGAGGCTTTTCTGCTGGCGCAGTTGCAGGGCCTTACCTACCGCGAGATCGCCGTGCAGTTGGGCGTATCCGAACGCACCGTGACCAAGTACCTGGCCCAGGCCATGTACCAGTGCCTGCTGCTGGAGATGGAGCTGGATGAAGCGCTCGTCTGATGCCCCGGATCACGCCGTGCTCAAACAGGCTGCGTACTGGTACGCGCAACTCCAGGGCGACGCCGACGCAGCGCTGCGCGCCGACTGGCAGAGCTGGTACGCCCAGCACGACAGTCATCGCCTGGCCTGGCAATACGTCGAGCGTATCGGCATGCGTTTTTCGCCTCTGCAGGACGATCGCGACACCGCCCAGCAAACCCTGAGCGCTGCCAGGCGCCTCAAACACTCCAGACGCAAGGTGCTGCTGGGCCTGGCCACGTTTGCCGGCGGCGCCCTGCTCGCCCGCCTCGGCTGGGCGCCGGCGCGGCAGAGTCTGCTGGCCTGGCGTGCCGACCAGCGCACCGCTGTCGGTGAAATCCGCCCGATTGATCTGGCAGACGGCACTCGCCTCTGGCTGAACAGCGACAGCGCGCTGGATATTGCCTACACGGCGCAACGGCGCATGTTGCGCCTGATTCAGGGGGAAGTGCTGATCGAGACCGCAAGGGACGGTCGACCTTTTCTGGTCGAAACCGCTCACGGCAGCCTGCAGCCGCTGGGTACCCGCTTCAGTATTGGTCAGCAGGCAGACCAGACGAGACTCGACGTGTTCGAGGGCCAGGTTGCCATTCGCTTGGGCAATGGCAACGAGATAGCCACGGTGGTGCCCGCTGGGCGCCAGCGCCGTTTCGATGCCGCGCAGCTGGCCCCCGAGGAAGCGGCCAGCAGCGGCCGGCAGAGCTGGTCGCGAGGGATTCTGCAGGCCGATGAACGACCGCTGGGCGACGTGATCACCGAGCTGGCCCGCCATCACCATGGCCATATCGGTGTCGCACCGGAAATCGCCGATCTGCGGGTGATGGGTACCTTCCCGCTGAACGATCTGCCACAGAGTCTGAGCATGCTGCAAAGCGTGCTGCCGATCAGCGTCGAGCGGCCACTGCCGTGGTGGATCAGCCTCGAAGCCAGGCGGTAGCCGCTCGATCAAACGCTGTGGCGGACATTCGATCTGGTGGGCTGAAGCCCAGCTCCTCGGCAGATACCGTCTTGCCATCCAACCTACAGGGCTGCGCACATCCAGCTGTAGGGTGGGCTTTAGCCCACCACTTGGTGTCTCCGTAATGAATGACCACTATCGCCACCACAGCGCTTTTCAAAGAAAACAAGAAATCCATTTGAAAATTATTTTCATTTCCGCGTTCCGGTTTTCCCGTCTCATCCGAATTAGCTGATGACACTGCCATACCATCAGCCAAGGAACACCCATGTCCCCTCGCCCTTCGGTTTCTCTACGCCCCCTGAGCCTGGCCATCGCCCTGGCCCTGTTCACCCCGCTGGCCAGCGCCGCCGAACGATACCAACTCGAATCCGGCCCGCTGGCCACGCAACTCAACCGCTTCGCCGCTCAGGCCGGCATTTTCCTGGCCGGCGATGCCAGCCTGACCAGCGGCCAGCACAGCCGCGCCCTGGATGGCAGCTACAGCATCGAACAGGCGCTGGCGATCCTGCTAGAAGGTAGTGGCCTGGAGGCGGTGAATACCGGAGAGAATCGTTATGAGCTAAAGCCGCTACCAACCAGCAATGGCCTGGAGCTCTCGGCCCTGAGCATTTCCGGTAAGGCGCCTGGCTCGACGACCGAGGGCACCGGCTCCTACACGACCTGGTCGACGAGCAGCTCCACGCGCCTCAACCTGTCGCCCAAGGAAACACCACAGTCGATTGCGGTGATAACCCGGCAACGCATGGATGACCAACGCCTGACCAACTTGAGTGACGTGCTGGATGCCACCCCCGGGGTTACCGTCAAACCGCTGGGCATGGGGGCTGACGCCCCGCAAATCTGGGCGCGCGGCTCTTCCATCAAAAGCTTCCAGATCGATGGCGTGCCGACCTCGTCATCACTGAGCAACTACCTGCAAAGCACGGCGATCTTCGACCGCATCGAGATCGTGCGTGGCGCTACCGGCATGATGAGCGGGCTGGGAACGCCATCCGCGACGATCAACATGATCCGCAAACGCCCAACCTACGAGCCGCAAGTCATCCTGAATGCCGAAGCAGGCAACTGGCAACGATATGGAACAGGCGTGGACGTCTCCGGCCCCCTGACGGAGAACGGTAATATCCGTGCTCGGGCAGTCGTCGATTACAAGCAGCAGGGAGCCTGGACAGACAATTACCAGCAGGACTACTTCACCCTCTATGGCATTACCGAAGTGGATCTGAATGACAGCACCTTGCTCACGCTCGGCTTCAGCCATATCACCCGAGACACCGACTCTCCTGTAAGGCCCAGCCTGATGTTCTACAGCAACGGCCAGCGCATCCATTTCGATGCACAAGACAACGATACGCCCAAGTGGCAGTACTACGACCATGAACTGAGCAGCGTCTTCACATCGCTCGAACACAGTTTCGAGTCAGGCTGGAATGCCAAGGCAGAGCTCACGCACACCGAGTACAGCTATGACACCATCACTGGAAACCTGACAGGCAACATCGACCAGGCAACGGGAACAGGTGGCAGCGTGCGCCCGGTTCACTGGGCAAGCGATGTCGATCAGGACAGCCTGGACGCCTATGTGACAGGCCCCTTCTCACTGTTCGGCCAGGAGCATGAACTGATCGGGGGCGTCACGCTGTCGCAATTGCAGTCGAGCAGCCCCGGCTACGCGTTGCGATCCGCCCTTACCGTTGCGAATGCATCAGACTGGGTCGATGCGACACCAAGGCCTGCCTTCAACCGCAGCGGGAAATCGACATCTCACGAGTATCAGTATGGTGCGTACCTGAGCACCCGCCTGCACCTGACCGAAGATACAAGTCTGCTGCTGGGTGGCCGAGTCACCGACTGGAAGCAGAACAAGGATTCCACGTCCTACACGACTGGCCTCAAGAGCAAAGAGAACAGCCGGGAAAGCGGGATTTTCGTTCCCTACGCGGGCCTGGTTCACGCGCTGAATGACACCTGGTCGGTGTATGCCAGTTACACGCAGATATTCCAGCCACAGGACTCCTTCGTCCAGGACTACGTCGAGTCGCCAGCGCCGGAAGAAGGCACCAGTTATGAAGCCGGCATCAAGGGCAGCTTCAATGATGGTCGCCTCAACTCCAACTTTTCCGTGTTCAGGACCGAGCAGGACAACCTGGCCGTCTGGAGCAGCGCCGAGCGCACTTACGACCTCTACAACGATACGACCACTGAGGGCGTGGAGCTCGAGCTCAATGGCGAACTCGCAGAGGGCTGGAACTTCACTAGCGGCTACGTTTACAGCGTTACCCGCAACAAGGACGACGAGCGCATCCTGACCCGGGCGCCTCGACACAGCGTCAAGACCTTCACCACCTATCGTCTCCCAGGTGCCCTGAATAAATTGACGATTGGTGGCGGGATCAACTGGGAAAGCAAGACCGGAGACAACCTGCATCTTTACACGCAAAGCAGCTATGCCCTCGCCAACCTGATGGTTCGCTATGACATCGACGAAAACCTGACCGCCTCGCTCAACGTCAACAACCTGTTCGACAAGGAGTACTTCATGGGGTCGGCGGGTAATGGCATCTACGGCCCGCCGCGCAATTTCATGACCTCCCTGAAGTACACCTACTGACCGGAGTGTCCGGGCAATGCTCGCAGCACCGTTGCCAAGGTGCTGCGAGATGCCTGCCGAGCGGCTCTGCGCTCGGCAGCACCTTGCCTCGAAAAGACTGCCACCGCCCTGTGGGCTTCTCAGGCAACGCTTTACCAACCCCATCACATCGATGACCGGCAACGCTGGCAATGCGTGGCGATGATCATTAAAATCGCCTGCGCAGGAAGCACGTACACCCGTACCTCGGATTTAACGTCATGGACAGACTTCGGCAGTCTCCCTCGCGCAGCACCCAGCGCGACAGTTATCCCCATGCATTAGCGCCTTGTGAACGTGTTCGGCAGCTTCCTGTCCGTTACAGGCTTTGCCCTGCCCACTTTTTCACGAGACTCGTATGAACAAGATCATCACCGCCATCCTTGCAGGCATGCTCGTGCTGCTGGCCGGTTGCGCCACCGAAAGCTCGCGCACCCTGGAAGTCGCCAAGGTCACTACCGCAGCGAGCCATTACAACGGTCCGCGCAGCCCGATCGCCGTCGGCAAGTTCGATAACCGTTCCAGTTATCTGCGCGGCATTTTCAGCGATAGCGTCGACCGCCTTGGCGGGCAGGCCAAAACCATCCTGATCACCCACCTGCAGCAGTCGAACCGCTTCAATGTGCTCGACCGCGACAACCTGGCAGAGCTGCAGCAGGAGTCGGGCTTCTCCAAACAGGCCCAGCAGGTGAAAGGCGCCAACTTCGTAGTCACCGGTGACGTCACCGAGTTCGGCCGCAAGGAAGTCGGCGATCACCAGCTGTTCGGCATTCTCGGCCGCGGCAAACAGCAGATCGCCTACGCCAAGGTGAATCTCAATATCGTCGACGTCAGCACGTCCGAAGTGGTCTATTCCACCCAGGGCGCCGGCGAGTACAGCCTGTCGAACCGCGAAGTGATCGGCTTCGGCGGCACCGCCAGTTACGACTCGACGCTCAATGGCAAGGTGCTCGACCTGGCGATTCGCGAAGCCGTGAACAACCTGGTCAGCGGTGTCGACAGCGGCGCCTGGCGCCCGGCCAAGTGAGCGCGGAGAACTCGACCATGACATTCGCCCGTACTCCCCTTCTGCTGGCAGCCCTGCTCGCTGCCGCAACGCTCGGCGGCTGCGCCCAGCAGCCCAAATCGCTGTACTACTGGGATGGTTATCAGCAGCAGGTCTACCAACGCTTCGAGAACACCACCGGCACCGAAGAGCAGATTGCCGCCCTTGAAGCCAGCGCGCAGAAAGCCCGCGCCGCAGACCGTACCCTGCCGCCAGGTTTCCATGCCCACCTCGGCATGCTGTACGCGGAGATCGGCAAACCCGATCAGGTGCGCCAGCAATTCGAAACCGAGAAGGCCCTGTTCCCCGAGTCCGCTCAGTACATGGACTTCCTGATGCGCAATATGGCCAAGTGACCGACATGCCTCTACTGACCTCTCTCAAAACACTCGCGGCCCTGGCCGCCATCGCCCTGCTCGCCGGTTGTGCCACCCAGCAGCCCTACGACTACAGCGCCTTCAAGGAAAGCAGCCCGGCCTCCATTCTGGTGCTGCCACCGATCAACAAATCCCCGGACATCAAGGCCACCTTCAGCATGTATTCGCTGATCACCGCGCCCCTGAGCGAGGCCGGCTACTACGTGCTTCCGGTGGCAGTGGTCAACGAGACCTTCAAGCAGAACGGCATGCTCAACGCCGAGGAAATCCGCGAAGTCCCGCCGCAGAAGCTCTACGAGATCTTCGGTGCCGACACCGTGCTGTACATCGACGTGACCGAGTACGGCAGCAGCTACAAGGTGATCAGCAGCGAGGTAGCGGTGGCCGCCAGTGCCACGCTGGTCGACCTGCGCACCGGCAAGGAACTGTGGAAAGGCATCGCCCGGGCCAGCAGCGCCGAACAGCAGCAGAACAGCGGCGGTGGCCTGGCCGGCATCCTGATCACCGCGCTGGTCAATCAGGTGATGAACACGCTGAACGATCGCGGCCACGAGATCGCCGGCATCACCAGTGCCCGCCTGCTGAGCAGCAACCCGGTCAACGGCATTCTGCCCGGCCCGCGCGCGCGGCCCGTCAGCGCTCGCTGACGCCCGCCAGACGAGCCCGGATCACCGGGCTCGTTTCCTTCTACTCCTTGCCAACCCCATGCTCGCGCAACTTGTTGGCGATGGTGGTGTGGGACACGCCCAGCCGCTTGCCGAGCAAGCGGCTACTGGGAAATTCCCCGTGCAGGCGCTCCAATACGGCCTTCTCGAAACGCCCGACGATGGCGTCCAGCCCGCCTTCCAGCGAGAAGTCGCCCAGCGGCTGCACCGCACCGTAGCCCGGCAGGCGAATGTGCTCGGGCTTCACCACTGCGCCGTCGCACAGCGACACCGCCTGGAACAGCACGTTCTCCAGCTGCCGCACGTTGCCCGGCCAATGGTAACGGCCCAGCTTGTCCAGCGCGGCGGGCGCCAGACCCGGTAGCGGGCAGCCGATCTGTCGGCTGGCGCGGTCGAGAAAATGCTCGGCCAGCGGCTGCAGGCCATCCAGGCATTCACGCAGCGGCGGGATGTGCAGGCTCAGCACGTTGAGCCGGTGGTACAGGTCTTCGCGAAACTCGCCACGGGCGCACAGCTCGGAGAGGTCGAGCTGGGTGGCGCAGGTCACCCGCACATCCAGGTACACCTCCTCGTCACTGCCGACCCGACGGAAGCAGCCGTCCTGCAGAAAGCGCAACAGCTTGGCCTGCAGGCGCGGGCTCATTTCACCGACACCATCGAGAAACAGAGTGCCGCCTGCGGTCAGCTCCAGCAGGCCCAGCTTGCCCTCGGCACGGGCCCCCTCGAAGGCACCGGGGCCGTAACCGAACAGTTCGGTCTCGGCCATCGACTCCGGCAGGCCGGCACAGTTGAGTGCCATGAACGGCGACTGGCCCCGCGGACTGGCCAGGTGGCAGGCGCGGGCCAGCAGTTCCTTGCCGGTGCCGGTTTCGCCCTCGATCAACAGCGGTGCATCCAGCGGCGCCATGCGCCGCGCCTCACGCACCACGGCCGCCATCACTCGGGAACTCTGGAAGATGCTGTCGAAACCACGCAGTTCCTGCTTGCGCACCTGGTAAATGCGCTCGCCGACACGGTCGGCACGGTGCAGGGTCAGCACCGCACCGGCCATGGCCTCGCTGTCGTCGTGCTCGCTTTGCAGCGGTGCGATATCGGCGAGAAACACGTCGCCACAGACCTTCACCCGCAGGCCATTGATGCGCGAGCGATTGGCGCGGACCAGTTCCGGCAGATCGAAATCCTCGACGTAGCGCGACAGCGCGATGCCCGGTACTTCGTCCACCCGTACCCCAAGCAGACCGGCAGCGGCCCGGTTGGCGGCGACGATACTGCCACCCATGTCGATGGACAGCACCGGGAATTCCAGCGCACCGAGCAAAGCGTTGAGCTCCAGATGGCGACGCTCACTGGGCATCAGGCCCACGCGCTTGACGCCGAACACGCCGGTGATAGCTTCGAACTTGGCGCGCAGGGCCTGGAACTGCAGATTGATCAGGTTGGGGCAATGCAGGTAAATGGCGTTGCCCTGCTCGCCGCCGACCTCGCCGCGTGCGACGTTGATGCCATAGTCGACCAGCAGTTCGAGGATATCGCGCAGGATGCCAACACGGTTCTGGCAGTGGATCTTGATACGCATGACGGCCGCTCTTGTTATTTTCGTCAAGGTTTCTTGCCAGTCTAGTGGATGCGACCTGGCTCAGGACGAGGTTTCGCACAAGACGTAATCCTTTCTTTACGAAAAGCCCGCCCCAAGACGCTGGAACGGATCGCGCATACGCTCCCCGAGATCTCCAGCCTGGGCCATGCTGCAGACCATGGAAAGGGTTGGCGACGCCAGCTGCAGCGGCCTTGATGCGTCGCGCACCCGCCCCCTCGATAGCCCGTAAGCCGAGCCGTGACAGACCAGGGAGATCGCCCGATGAAAGCCAGCCAGTACGTCGCCAGGCAGCCTGACGCGAGCGGCTTTATCCACTATGACGAGGTCGAGCATCGCACCTGGCAGACGCTGATCGAGCGCCAGCTCGCGGTGATCGAGTCACGGGCCTGCCAACCCTATCTCGATGGCCTGGACGAGCTCGCCCTGCCCCGTGACCGGATTCCCCAGTTGCCGGACATCAACCGCGTGCTGCGCGCCGCCACCGGCTGGCAAGTCGCGCAGGTACCGGCGCTGATTCCCTTTCAACGCTTCTTCGAATTGCTCGCCAATCGGCAGTTTCCGGTGGCCACCTTCATCCGCAGCGAAGCGGAGCTGGATTACCTGCAGGAGCCGGACATCTTCCACGAGATATTCGGTCACTGCCCGTTGCTTACCAACCCCTGGTTCGCCGGGTTCACCCACACCTACGGCCGCCTGGGTCTGGCCGCCACGCCTCAGGAGCGGGTGTTTCTCGCTCGCCTGTACTGGATGACCATCGAGTTCGGGCTGGTAGATACCCCGGCGGGCAAGCGCATCTACGGCGGCGGAATTCTCTCCTCACCCAAGGAGGCGCTGTACTGCCTGTCCGCAGAGCCCGAACACCTGCCGTTCGATCCTGTCGAAACCATGCGTACGCCCTACCGCATCGACATCCTGCAGCCGCTGTATTTCGTGCTGCCGGATCTGCAACGGCTGTACGCCCTGGCCCAGGAAGACATCATGGGCCACGTTCAGGAGGCGATGCGCCTGGGCCTGCACGAGCCGAAGTTTCCGCCCAGGGCGGCTTGATGGAACAGATAACAATCTGGATCGTAGGAGCCCGCTTGCGGGCGATGATTGGCGGTAGAGCGATCTTCCACAAGCGGGCTCCTACACGATGTTCAATTCGCATAGTCCTGACCACTTACCAGCGGAGCCATCTATGACTGATCTCACCAAAGCCACTTGCGAGGCCTGCAACGCCGACGCCCCCAAAGTCAGCGAAACCGAGCTGGCGGAGCTGCTGCGGCAGATTCCCGACTGGAACATCGAGGTTCGCGACGGCGTGATGCAGCTCGAAAGGACCTACGCTTTTCGCACCTTCAAACATGCGCTGGCCTTCACCAACGCGGTGGGCGAGATCGCCGAAACGGAGAACCATCACCCCGCTCTGCTCACCGAATGGGGCAAGGTCACGGTGACCTGGTGGAGCCACTCGATCAAGGGCCTGCATCGCAACGATTTCATCATGGCGGCACGCACCGACGAGTTGGCCAAGGGTGCCGATGGGCGCAAATGATCTGCCCCGTAAACGGGAAAAAGTCGCTCCTTAGCGCACTGCGCTGGTGCCTTTCACTCCCCGAAAAAACGCAAAGACCGTTCGTCGGCAAAAATTAATCTTAATTATCAATAACCTAGACAACCATCGCAAAGATCACTGGCGCGCTTCCTGCTTGCCATCATCGGCATAGTCCCCTAGGGTTGTTCGCCATGTGGTCCTTGATTGCCCCTATCAGCTCGTTGCTGGGTGGGGTCGCGTTACTCCTCCTCGGCAACGGTCTGCTCAACACTCTACTGACCCTGCGTGGCGTCGCCGAAGGCTACTCCACCGGGATGCTCGGACTGATCATGTCCGGGTACTTCGTCGGTTTTCTTCTCGGCACCTGGCTGGCTATTCCGCTGGTTCGTCGCGTTGGGCATATTCGTGCGTTCTCCTTTTGCGCCGCCCTCGCCGCGATCACCGCGCTGCTCCATGTGCTGATCGTCGACCCCTGGGTCTGGCTGGGCTTACGGGTGCTCTATGGCCTGGCGCTGGTCAGCCTGTATATGGTCATCGAGAGCTGGCTCAACGCTCAGGTCCCCAACGACAAGCGCGGACAGATGTTCGCGGTGTACATGGCGGTGAATCTGGGTGCTCTGGCTGCCGCGCAGCAATTGCTGAACCTGGCAGACCCTGGCGAATTCCTGCTCTTCGCCCTGGCGGCGATGCTGATCAGTGCGGCACTGATGCCCATCACCCTGACCCGCCAGCCGCAGCCGAGCGTGCCGGATACCTTGCATACCAACCTGCGCGCCATCGCCGGCATCGCGCCACTGTCGATTGCTGCAGCGGGCTTGTCTGGCCTGGCACTCGGTGCGTTCTGGGGCATGGCGCCGGTGTATGCCAGCCTCAATGGCTTCGATGCCGCCGGAGTCGGCCTGATGATGAGCGCGACCATTCTCGGCGGCGCTCTGCTGCAGTGGCCGATCGGGCGCTTTTCCGACACCCATGATCGACGCTGGGTGCTGTTCTGGGTGGTCAGCGCTGCGGTGCTCGTCGCCCTGTTGATGAGCCTGCTGCCGGCCGGCCGGCCGCTGCTGGCCCTGATGTTCCTGTTTGGCGGACTGTCGTTCGCCATCTATCCCGTCGCCGTGGCGCAGCTCATCGACCAGTTGCACAGCGACGAGATCCTTGCCGGCTCCAGCAGCCTGCTGATGGTCAATGGCATCGGCTCCGTCTGCGGGCCGCTGCTCGCCGGGCTACTGATGCAGTACACCGGCGCCGCCGCCCTGCCGCTGTACTTCGCGGCCACCCTGGGGTTGCTGGCGGCCTACACCTTCTATCGTCTGCGTCACGTCAGCGATCTGGTCTCGGGTGAACAGGCGCACTTCGTGCCGATGCTACGCACCAGTCATACCGTGCTGGAACTGATGCCCGACGCGCCGCCCTCGGACGATGAAAACGACACGGACAACGATAACCAGGGTGACGAGCGGGAGCCCGTCACCGCCTCATCGTAGGCACGACGCCTACAGAACAGAGGTGCCTAAAGGCACCCGCTTTGCTCGTCGGCTGATGTCGGCGCGTCACTGCACCACTCATGGACAGGGAGACAGCGCATGCTACTTGCAACCGATCTTGATGGAACCTTTCTCGCTGGCGATCCCGAGGATCGTCTCAGCCTTTACCAGACCATCGCCGCCCACCCGGAAATTCAGCTGGCCTACGTCACCGGCCGCAGCCTCGAAGCGGTATTGCCGCTGCTGGCCGACCCGACCTTGCCACAACCGGACTTCATCATCGCCGACGTCGGCGCCACCTTCGTGCATGGCGACACCCTGCAACCGATCCAACTGCTGCAGAGCCAGGTCGATGCTCGCTGGCCGGGTGAAAGCCAGGTAGCCCAGGCCGTGGAAGGCTTCGGCCTGGAGCGCCAGGACGTCCCCCAGGCGCGCCGTTGCTCCTATTTCTGCACGCCCGAACAGGCTGCCGACCCGGTCCTGGCCCAGGTCGCAGAAACGCTAGGTTGCGATCGGCTCTACTCCGCGGATCGCTACCTCGACTTTCTGCCCAAGGGCATCAACAAGGGCACCAGCCTCAAGGCGTTGGTCGACTGGCTGGGAATCGACGCCGGTCAGGTGCTGGCCTGTGGCGATACCCTCAATGACCTGAACATGCTCGACGGCACCTACAAGGGCGTCTGCGTTGGCGAGTCCGAGCCGAACCTGATCAAGGCGACCGAGCACCAGTCGTGGATCCTGCAGGCCGATCGCCCTGGCTGCGGCGGTATCTTGCAGGCCTTCGTGCATTTCGGCTTTCTCGGTGAACATGGCATAGCCGCGGAGAAGCGCACGGCAACCAAGCCGGGCCGTGCCGAGCTGGTGATGGTCTATCACCGCCTGCCCTACGAAGAACACCGCGTGGACGGCAAAGTGCAGCGCCGTCGCCCAACCTCGCCCAACGGCATCATTCCGACCCTGATGAGTTTCTTCGGTGATTCGCGCCCTGGCTCATGGGTCGCCTGGGCGGTCGACGAGAAAGGCGACGAGCCATTCGAAACCCATACCACCGTGGATGCCGAGCGCTACCCGAAACTCACCGCCGCGCGGGTGGCACTGAGCAAGGAAGAAGTCGACATCTTCTACAAGCGCTTCTCCAAGGAAGCCTTCTGGCCGACCCTGCACACCTTCTGGGAGCGCGCACGCTTCGACGAGGATGACTGGCAGGTGTTTCTCAAGGTCAACCGTGCCTTCGCCGAGCGCACCGCCAAGGAAGCCGCGGAAGGCGCCATCGTCTGGCTGCACGACTACAACCTGTGGATGGTGCCGGGCTACCTGCGCGAACTGCGCCCGGACCTGCGCATCGCTTTCTTTCACCACACCTACTTCCCATCGGCCGACGTATTCAACGTACTGCCGTGGCGCCGGCAGATCATCGGCAGCCTTCTGCAATGCGACTACATCGGTTTCCATATCCCGCGTCAGGTGGAGAACTTCGTCGACGTGGCCCGTGGCGTCACGCCGCTGCAAACCGTCAGTCGACAGAACTGCGCACCGCGTTTCGTCACCTATGGCTGCGCCGTGGGCCTGGAGCGCATGACCACCGCCGTGGACACCGGCAGCCGCGTGGTCAAGCTTGGTGCCCATCCGGTCGGCCTCGATATCGACCGCGTGCGCAACGCCCTTGCCCAGGACAAGACCCGCGAGCAGATGAGCCAACTGCGTGACGAGCTGCGCGGCATCAGGCTGATTCTCTCGGTGGAACGCCTCGACTACACCAAGGGCATCCTCGAAAAACTTCAGGCTTACGAGCGCCTGCTGGCCGACAACCCGGAGCTGCACAAGAAAATCACCCTGGTCAGCATCTGCGTGCCGGCGGCCCGCGAGATGACCATCTACGACGAGCTGCAATCGCAGATCGAACAAGCCGTGGGGCGCATCAACGGTCGCTTCGCCCGCATCGGCTGGACGCCCGTGCAGTTCTTCTTCCGCAGCTTCCCGTTCGACGAAGTGGTGGCCTGGTACGCCATGGCCGATGTCATGTGGATCACCCCACTGCGCGATGGCCTCAATCTGGTAGCCAAGGAGTTCGTCGCCACCCAGGGCCTGCTCGAAGGCCAGGGCGTGCTGGCGCTTTCGGAATTCGCGGGTGCTGCAGCGGAGCTCAAGGGCGCGCTGCTGACCAACCCCCACGATACCGCCGACCTGGCGCACACCTGCTACCTGGCGTTGAACATGCCCAAGTCCGAAGCCCGTGCACGGATGCGCGAGCTGTTCGATATCGTCAACTACAACGATATTCGCCGCTGGGGTGACGAGTTCCTCGCCGGCGTCGCCGAGCCGGAGGAAGAGACGGTGCTGAAGCTGGCGGCAGGCTGAGCCAAGTTAATAGATCTGTGGGAGCGGGCCATGCCCGCGACAGCTTCGTGGGCATGGACTGAGCGTCCCCGCCCGCACCCACAAGTGGTGTTCTACCCTGCTCTGCGGTCTGCAACTGATATGCTGCGCGTCATTGCAAGTACGAGACGCGCAGCATGAAAGACATCCTGATCATCGGCATCGGCGCCGGTGACCCTGACTACCTCACCACGCAAGCGATCAAGGCGCTCAATCGCGCCGACGTGTTCTTCATCCTCGACAAGGGTGAAGCCAAGGACAAACTGATCGCCCTGCGCCGCTTGATCCTCGATCGCTATATCGAGCCTGGTCGCAATTATCGAATCCTCGAAGCGACCAATCCGGAACGCGAACGCGATGTAGCCAACTATGAAGCCAGCATCGACAGTCTCAATCGCGACAAGCAGGCCGTGTTCGAGCAATTGCTCGAGCAGTTGCAGGAGGGCGAAACCGGTGCCTTTCTAGTCTGGGGCGACCCGTCACTGTACGACAGCACCATTCGCATTCTCGACGGCGTTATCGCCAGTGGCATGCCGCTCGACTATGAGGTGATCCCCGGTATCACCAGCGTCCAGGCGCTTACCGCGCGCCACCGCATTGCGCTGAACCAAATCGGCCGTGCCGTGCAGATCACCACCGGCCGCCGCCTGCGCGAAGGCTGGCCAGAGGGCGTGGACAGCGTGGTGGTGATGCTCGATGCGCAGGACAGCTATCGCCATGTGGTGGGCGAAGATCTGCATATCTACTGGGGCGCCTACGTCGGCACGCCGGACGAGATTCTTATCTCAGGAAAGCTGGCCGAAGTGGCCGAGCAAATCGTCACGACCCGCGCTGCCGCACGCCAGGCCAATGGCTGGATCATGGACAGCTACTTACTGCGCCGCGGCGGGCGCGAGGCCTGAGCCAGACTCACGGACTCCGACCGCGGCCCATTCATGACCTGCCGTGCATTACCTGAGCGTTCGACTGCAAGCGCCTGACGATTCATTGTGGGAACGGGCCATGCCCGTGATCTTTCGCGGGCATGGCCCGCTCTCACAGGCAGTGGCCTTACGATCGCTTACGTCACATAGCGGGCCCGTGACTCGAGCTAACGGATCGTAATGTCGCCTCAGCAGCGCTCGCGAAACAGCGCCTGATGTTCGCGACACTGCTCGGCCGACAACATGAACACGCCGTGGCCACCGCGGGCGAAATCCAGCCAGGCGAAATCCACTTCGGGATACAACGCCTCGACGTGCACCTGGCTGTTGCCCACCTCGACGATCAGCAGACCTTTGTCGGTCAGGTGATCGGCCGCTTCGGCCAGCATGCGGCGCACCAGATCCAGCCCATCATCGCCGCAGGCCAGGCCCATTTCCGGCTCGTGCTGATACTCGGCGGGCATGTCGGCGAAATCTTCGGCATCCACATAGGGCGGGTTGGAAACGATCAGATCGAAGCGCTGCCCTGGCAGACCAGCGAAACCGTCACCCTGCACGGTATACACCCGCTCATCGAGGCCATGGCGCTCGATATTGCGGTTGGCCACTTCCAATGCCTCGTAGGACAGGTCACCGAGCACCACTTCGGCGTCGAGGAATTCATAAGCGCAAGCAATGCCGATGCAGCCCGAACCGGTGCACAGGTCGAGAATCCGCGCCGGCTCTGCGGACAGCCAGGGGCTGAAACGCTGCTCGATCAGCTCGGCGATCGGCGAGCGCGGCACCAGCACACGCTCGTCGACGATGAAAGGCAAACCGCAGAACCACGCCTCGCCGAGCAGGTAGGCGGTGGGAACACGGTCAGCGATGCGGCGCTGCAGCAAGGCGTGCAGATGTTGCTGCTCGTCTTCTTCAAGGCGGCAATCGAGATAGCTGTCGGCGATTTCCCAGGGCAGATGCAGGGCGCCGAGCACCAGTTGCCGTGCCTCGTCCCAGGCGTTGTCGGTGCCATGGCCGAAAAACAGCTCCTCTGCCTGAAAGCGGCTCACGGCCCAGCGGATGTAATCGCGCAAGGTGCGCAGGCGGGTGTTCAGGGCTGGGCGGGCATCGGTCACAACTTGGCTCCGGGCAAAAGGCGTTAGTTTAGCAGGCCTACCCCGGCAATCCAGCGCTGCCAGCCACCTGTTGGGTGGGCCGGCGGCTAACGGAGCCCGCAAGCTGAAACGATTCACTTGGGCTGCCGAGACCGCTACGCTGCAATACAACCAACAGAGAGGTTCACAGCAGCGTCATAGAGGCGGACAATATGCACCGTTAACCGCGCCAGCAAGGAGTCGTACATGTCGTCCCACCCGCAAACGTTCTATCAGCTCACTGGTCGTGGCCACGCGCCTGCCAACCTGAGCAATGCGACTCTGCTGGTCATCGATGCCCAGGAAGAATATCGCAGTGGTGTGGTGCAGTTGCCTGGCCTGGATGCAGCCCTGGCGGAAATCGCCAAGCTGCTGGATGCCGTTCGCGCCCAGGGTGGCGCCATCGTTCACGTCAAGCACCTGGGTATCCCTGGCGGCCTGCTCGACCCCCGCGGCCCACGTGGCGAGCACCTCCCGGAAGTGGCACCACTGCCGGGCGAAATCGTCGTCGAGAAACGCATGCCGAACGCCTTTTCCGGTACCGACCTGCACGAGAAGCTGCAGTCTCTGGGGCACCTCGACCTGATCGTCTGCGGGTTCATGACTCACTCCAGTATCAGCACCACCATTCGCGCTACCAAGGATTACGGCTATCGCTGTACCGTGGTCGACGCCGCCTGTGCCACCCGCGATCTGCCAACGCCGGATGGCAAGGTGATCAGCGCCGCCGAGATGCACCGCTTCGAGATGATCGCCCTGGCAGACAACTTCGCAGCCTGGGTTCCGGACGCCAGCGCGCTGCTGTAACTCCGCTGCCAATGCGGCGCCAGGCGCCGCATTGGTTTGAACCCGCTTCGTTCCTGCCAGTCATAGCGAAAAGATCCTTCGAGGAAATGTCGCCCCATGAAGCAATCAGACGGTTTCGATGCCCGACGCCTACGCCCGAGAGGATCGGGCCACTGGCGACTGCGCGTTGCCGCCGCCCTGGCGGCGCTGTTCGCGACATTCGGTATTCTGCTGGCCATGGCGGGTACTGCAACGTTATTGGGCAGGCCACCTGCACTTGGCAATCTGAACGATTCCACCAGCGATGCGGGCGTTCTGCTGATGCTTGGTCTGGTACTGCTTTGCGGGGGCGTGGTGGGCTGGCGCAAATGCCGACGTCGCATGCGCCAGCGCAGGGCCGACCTGGCCATGTCTCCGCACCTGATGAAGAAACGCGACTGACCCGCCCTTCTCCGCTTGGTAAACTTGTCGCCCCCTGCGGAGGCTCCAATGCAAGACGATGACCTTTCCCTGTTCAAGGCACAGCTGCAAGGCGTGAAGCCGATCAAGCATGATCGTGCCGACACCGGCAAGCCGAAGAGCGACCGTGCTCGCCTGGCTACCCTGCGCCAGGCTGCCACATTGCGCACCGACACCATCAAGGTCGACGGCCTCTCCGATCAGTTCGTCATCGACGTCGGCGCTGAAGACGCCCTGTATTGGGTCGGCAATGGCGTGCAGGACGGCCAGATGCGCAAGCTCAAGCTCGGCCAGATCCCCTTCGACGGCAGCCTCGACCTGCACGGCATGAACGTGGAAAAGGCCCGCGACACCCTCTGGGAGTTCCTCGCCGAGGCCACCAAGCTGGAAGTTCGCTGCGTGCGCGTGACACACGGCAAGGCGGTACGCACCGACGGCCGCAAACCGATGATCAAGAGCCATGTGAACACCTGGCTGCGCCAGCACCCGCAGGTGCTTGGCTTTACCTCATGCGTCGCCAAACACGGCGGCACCGGTGCGGTTTACGTGATACTCAAACGCACCATGATGGACGGCCGCGACGAGTGATCCGCCGCGCTCGGCAGCCCGACGCGCACTCCCCCTTGAATCACAGATGTAAAAAACCCGGCTCGAAGGCCGGGTTTTCAACACACAGCTAACCTGACGATCAGACCGGCGCCTTGGCGCGGGACTTGTATTCGCCGGTGCGGGTGTCGATCTCGATCCAGTCACCGATTTCGCAGAAATCAGCCACTTTCACTTCGGTACCGTTGTTCAGTTTGGCAGGCTTCATCACCTTGCCGGAGGTGTCGCCACGGGCGGAACCTTCGGTGTAGGCCAACTGACGCACGATGGTGGTCGGCAGGTCGACGGAGATGACCTTGCCTTCGAAGAACACGGCTTCACAGACGTCGTTCATGCCTTCTTCGATGAATGGCAGAACGCTTTCCAGATCTTCGGCGCGCAGCTCGTAGGAGTTGTATTCCGGATCCATGAAAACGTAGTCGTCGCCACTGATGTAGGACAGGTTCACTTCCTTGCGCTCAAGGATGACCGGTTCCATCTTGTCGTCGGCTTTGTAGACGGTTTCAGTCTTCGAGCCGTTCATCAGGTTCTTCAGCTTCATCTTCACGATGGCGCTGTTACGACCGGACTTGGTGAACTCGGCCTTTTGGATCAGCCATGGCTGGCCATCGATCAGGGCCACGCTGTTAGGCTTCATTTCTTGTGCGGTTTTCATACGAATATCCGGATCTGAATGGATTTACAAAATTCGAGGCCGCGTATCATAGCCAATTTCGGTAAAACTGCACCAGCGCTGCGGCAAGATCTGCACGTACCGCCTGGCGCTTCGCCCAGGCCTGGGCATGGGCAGTCAGCTCATCGCGGCACTGCAGCCATGCGCTCCAGCCCTGCGCCATGGGCTCGCTGCCATTCCAGGCGCGCCACAGGCCCTGCAGCGCCGCGCTGGCCTCGGCTGAAAGGTCTTGGCAGTACAACGCCATGAACGCCTCCAGTTTGTCCCAGTGCGCGCCCTCTTGCTGGGGGTAGATGTGCCAGACCAGCGGTCGCCCGGCCCACTGCGCGCGCACGAAGGAATCCTCGCCGCGCACCAGATTCAGGTCGCAGCACCAGAGCAGCGCGTCGTACTGATCCTGCTGCATGAAGGGCAGCACCTGCACGCTCAGTACTCCCCGCTCGGCCAGCGTGCCTGCTTCGATGGGCTGACCCAGCCAGTGCTGCAGGTCACCGAGAATCCGCCCCTCGGGCACCAGCAGATGGCTGGGCGAGGCATCGCTCGCCAGGGCATCCAGCCAGCCGGATAGTGCAGCGTTTTCGTAGGCGAACAGGGAGATCAGGCGCGCACCAGCAGCGGGTCGCACGCCCATCGACTCGAGCAGACGCTGACGGGCGTCAGCGTCCTCCTGCAGCGCGTCACGGGCGCCCAGCAGATCGCCTTCACGCAGCAACCCACCGGTGCCCGCGGTGAAACCGGGGAAGAAGAAGAATTTCTGCAAGCCATTGCCTTGCATCGAAGGCAGCCCGTGGCAACCCTCGACCCAGTTTTCGGCGCTCAGGTATTCCAGGTTCAGCCAGAGGATGGCAGTGGGGCTTGCCGCCATCGCCGCGACGTAATCGGCCGGCAACTCGCAGGCGAACGCCTCGATCACCACATCGGCTGGCTCGATCGACTGCCAGGCCAGCGCCCAGTGACATACCTCGACGCCACTCAGGCGCTGCACCGCCAACTCGGCATCCGCCTCTGGGCAGATCCGCGTCAGCGCCACCAGATCATCGACCCACAGACGTACCTCGGCGCCGTGCTCGGCCACCAGTTGCCGCGCCAGTCGCCAGGTCACGCCAATATCGCCATAGTTATCGACGACGCGGCAGAAAATGTCCCACTTCATCGCAGCACTTCCTTCATTGGGCCTCGATCATTTCAGGCCTGAAGCCCACCACCGCTGCGTACCTGATCGCCCTGGGATGGCTCGACCACGGGCTCGGCGACCTCGACACCGGGTACCACGTCGGAGAGATCCTCCATGCGCTCGTGTTCGAGCGCGCCCTGCACCAGGTCTTCGGTCACCCGCAGCTCGGCCCCCACCATCGAGGCAGGGGTCGCCGGCTCGAATGGTGCCACAGGCTGTGGCGCCGGACGCAATTTGCGACGCCAGAAGAACAGCACCACCAGGCAACCATTGAGCAGGCTGAATGCCATGAACAGCCCGGCATCGCCATCGCGCTCCATCAGGGGTGAAATCATTAGCGGGCTGATCGCCGAACCGAGCGAGTTGATCAACAGCAAGCCCTGGACCATGCGCACCAGAGCACCGGCAGGTGCCCGATCCGCTGCGTGGCTGACCGCCACCGGATAGACGGCGAACACCCCACCGCCGAGCAGGAAGAGCAGAACCATCAGCAACAGCGGCGAGGATGGCAACACCATGATGGCCACGGAGATCGCCAGGCAGAAGATGCTCAACGCGATCAGCACCACCTGACGATCGTACTGGTCCGACCAGCGCCCCACCGGGTACTGCAGCAGCATGGCGCCGAGAATCACGCTGGCCATCATCTGGCCGACTTCGCTGACGCTCATGCCCACGCGTTGCAGATACAGCGGCAGCAGTGAATACACGGCGGCGATGGCGATACCCGAGCCGAAGCAGCCGATCACCCCGGTCGGTGTCATGCGGATCAGTTGCTGCGGCAACAGCGGCTCGACCTTCTCGACCAGCGGGGTCACCCGAGGAATGATGCCCATCGGCAATACCGACAACGAGGCCAGCAACCCCGCCACCATAAAGGGAGCGGTCTCCCCCCAGGCGTCGATGGCACCGAGCTGCAACTGCCCGAGCATGCCCGAGCCGTACAACGCCATCATGTACAACGCCAGCAGGCGGCCGCGCACCTTCTGATCGCCAGCCAGAAGCATCCAGCTCTCCACCACCAGAAATACGCCGAGAATCGACCAACCGGCGATCAGCCGGAAGACGAACCAGGCCCAGGGATCGAAGAACAAACCCTGCAGAAGCACGCTGACTGCGGTCAGCGACGCGAAGCTGCTGTAGGCACGGATATGACCGATGCGCAGGATCAAACGGTCGTTGAACAGCGCGCCCAGGGTCAGGCCGATGAAGTACGACGCGGACACCATGCCGATCACCGTCGCCGACACCCCGGCCGCATCCAGACGCAGCGTGGTCAGTGAGGAAATGAAGCCATTACCGATACTGATGATGAATAAACCGAGCAAGGGCCCCAGCGCCATGCCAAGCAGTTGCGACATAAAAACCTCAGAAACGATGATAGGAGTCCGCCCCCGCCATGGGCAGGTGACTGAAACTGGAAGTGCCGTGCCGTTGCACAGGCAGCAATCGAAACCTGAAGCGCAGAGGCGCAGACTCTCGCCTGCGAGCTGTGCTCGGCTGAGTGCTGGATGCTCGGAGAGGGTTGGCGCCGCAGAAAGCCGGACACCAGAAGCCCAAAGCCAGCGAAAACCGGTCGGTTTTCGGCTTTTTTGGTGTTGTTCGAAAGTGGCTGTGAAGACGGGGCTCGAACGCCGCCCCGCTCTTTCAGCTTGCCACAGGCCGCATCATGGCAGGGCGCGGACGATACAGCAGCGCCCTGAAACGGACAAGATCGTCCTGGCCATTGGCGTATTTCCCTTTACCCAGTCGCCCGCGCAGTTACCAACGGTCGGCTGTATGAAAGCTCAGCTATCCAGACTAGTCACGTTGGTAGTAGCTTATTGCCATAACACCAGCCAAGGAACGGCCATGCTTCGGCTATTGCTCGCTTCATCCCGCCTGCTCACACCCGCCATCGACGCACACGGCAAAGGCTGCCGCAGCAGCCGACCATGCGCCACCCCTGCATTTCCTGGAACAAAACTTGCTGCATCCGGGAAGGCAGTAGCTTTAGCAGCTATTCTCCAAAAAGCAGCACGACTGAGCTCGCTCCAATTCTGCGGCGAACCGCTCGTCGCAGCTAACCATGGCTGTTGCCTGCGTACGAGCTCGCGAGGGTCGATACACGCCAATCTATTTGAAGCGCCAGCAATCCTGCTCTAGCCTGAGTGCTCAAACATCAACGTAAGGATGCGGATCATGATGTATCACACGATCAAACACGGCATTTTCGCAGACGAATTCGCCCGAGTTCTGCGCCTAGCCATGAACAAGAATGACGACGTGCTGGTGGCGGTTCCTGGCAACATCGATAACCTCACCGTGCCCATTGCAAGACTGCTTGGTGCGGCGCTTGCCAAACGGCTGCTCGAAGAGCGTGAAGTAACGGTGACCACACCTGGCGCGCCGGAAAAAACCCTCTATCTCGCTTCGATCAACGGCTGCACCTCTTTCAAAAAGGGTTCAGTCGTATTGCCCTGGACTCCGCTCGATACGGTTTCCAAGGCAGCGGCAAAGCATTCTTCATCGGACACGTTCTTCATCGCCAATGACGGCCCGGGCACGCCTTACCGCGAGCCAGGCAAAGACGAACTGACGCGCTACCAGAAGAGCTACCCCAGGTCGAAAGTGGTGTAAGGCAGCACGGGGCTAGCGAGAACGTTTACAAAGACGCCAAGAAGCGTGCTGCCGCAGGCTTCAAGCGAACGACCACAGCCTTCCTCGACGTAGTACAGGCAACCCCTACCAGAACTCGCCACCTTACGAAAAGCTGGTGGCCGACTTGTCCGGCGCCTGTTCCCAGCGCATCGACATCCAGTACCGCCTCGTTTATCAGGCACAGCTGGAAGAGCAAGCGGTCAACGCTCTGCGGCTCTGGAGCCACTACGAATAAAGCGCCTTCGCCACTTGTGCGAAGTCCTTTGACCCAGAATGCAAAAAGCCCCGAAAACAATTACGTTTTCGGGGCTTTAGGTATTTCGAAAGTGGCGGTGAAGAAGAGATTCGAACTCTTGATACGATTTCTCGTATACACACTTTCCAGGCGTGCTCCTTCAACCGCTCGGACACTTCACCGGATCTCGCCAGACATGCTGTCTGTCGAGGCGCACTAATGTAATCGAAGGTTTTCCCAAAGGCAAACTTTTTTCAGCAGATTCATGCATTTAAGCCATGACCCAGGATAAACGGCATGCTGCTAGAGCGCGCACGACCGACTCAAGGCGGGCGTGCCGACTGCAGTCGGGCACATGAGGGAGTGACGGCAGTGCAGATCCGCGCGGTCCATCATCGGCGCCACGCTGGGACGGGGTCCTGCATTCGCCAAGGCTGAAGCCTGACTCTACAGTCACCCTTCGTGCTTTACCTGACCTCGTCCGATGGGTAACGTCAGCCGCATATCCAGAACAAGGAGTCGACCATGAGCGACCTGATCAGCTACCAACTCGATGACGGCATCGCCACCCTGACCCTGAACAACGGCAAGGTGAATGCCATTTCCCCTGCGGTGATCGAGGCGTTCAATGAGGCCCTGGATCGCGCTACCCAGGACAAGGCCATCGTGATCCTGACCGGACAGCCGGGGATTCTCTCCGGCGGTTATGACCTCAAGGTGATGACCTCCGGCCCGCAGAATGCCATCGACCTGGTAGCCGCGGGTTCGACCCTGGCGCGGCGCATGCTCGCTCACCCCTACCCGATCATCGTCGCCTGCCCGGGCCATGCGGTGGCCAAGGGTGCGTTCCTGCTGCTCTCCAGCGATTACCGCATCGGTGTCGAGGGGTCCTTCAGCATTGGCCTCAATGAAGTGCAGATCGGCATGACCATGCACCACGTGGGCATCGAACTGGCCCGCGACCGCCTGCGCAAGTCGGCCTTTCACCGCTCGGTGATCAATGGCGAGATGTTCGATCCGCAAAGCGCAGTAGATGCGGGCTTCCTCGACAAGGTGGTACCGGCCGACCAACTAGTGGTCACTGCACTGGCCGTCGCTGCGCAGTTCAAGAAGATCAACATGAATGCCCACCGCAAGACCAAGCTCAAGGTCCGCGCTGCGCTGCTGGAAACCCTCGACCAGTCCATCGAACTGGACAAGCAGCACGCCCTGTAAGGCTTCAGGCATGCTTTCGCCCGATCAACTGCATGCCTGAACGTCGGCAATCACTGGTAATGGCCTGGCAATTGCCCAAAAACCGGGCCACCCCTACACTGCGCGACCTTTTTCGAGTGGGTCGCAACCATGCTCTTCGTACTGCGCATGCTGATGATGGGCGTGCATTTCATCGGCGCAGGCATTCTTGGGCTGTTGCTGGGCCTGTGTCGCCCATTCCACCCTGACAACAGCCGCCTGTGCGCGCGCTTGTATTCATTGCCGGCGCTGCGCCTGCTGCGCATCAAGGTCCAGACCGATACGCGCAATCTGGCCGAACATGACCGCCCCTGCGTGATCATCGCCAACCACCAGTCCAACTACGACCTTTATGTCATCGGCTGCGTGGTGCCCCGACGCACGGTAAGCATCGGCAAGAAGAGCCTCAAATGGGTGCCCCTGTTCGGCCAGCTGTACTGGCTGGCCGGCAATGTACTGATCGACCGCGGCAACGCACGCAAGGCCAAGCGCTCGATGCTGGCGACCACCCATACGCTGCAACATGAGAACACTTCCATCTGGGTCTTCCCGGAAGGTACCCGCAATGGTGGTGGCGAGATGTTGCCGTTCAAGAAAGGCGCCTTCCAGATGGCCGTTGCCGCCGGTGTTCCGATCATCCCGGTGTGTGCCAGCAGCTACGTACGCAGTCTGCGCCTCAATGCCTGGAACAGCGGCCGGGTGATGATCCGCTCACTGCCGGAGATCCCCACCGCCGGCCTGAGCATGGATGACCTGCCGCAACTGATCGAAACGTGCCGCTCGCGCATGCAGACCTGCATCGATGCGATGGATGCCGAATTGGCGAGCACGTCGAAGCCGGCGTAAAGGGGCTGAGCGACGCGAGATAAGCAGGTAAGCTGCCGCGAACAGGTAACGCACGGGGCACACCATGGGCGAAGTCGTCGCAGCAGCCGTTTACAGCAAGGGCCACAAGGTCAGCGATATCAATCTCGACGAGGGGCGCGACTGGGCCAACAAACCCGAGCACTTCGTGTGGATAGGCCTGCACGATCCCGGTAGCGAAGAGCTCGGCAACCTGCAGCGGCAGTTCAACCTACATGAGCTGGCCCTGGAGGACGCGCTGCAACGGCACACTCGGCCCAAGCTCGAAACCTTCGGTGATGCGCTGTTTCTGGTGCTCTATTCACCGGTGCAGGTCGGCGATGAACTGACCTTCGTGGAAACCCAGTTGTTCGCCGGCAAGGGCTACGTGATCAGCGCTCGCTATGGCGAGTCCGCGCCCTACTCCCGGGTGCGCCAGCGCTGCGAGGCACGGCCGCTGCTGCTCGAGCACGGCGAAGACTTCGTACTCTACGCCCTGCTCAGCTTCATCATCGAAAATTACCGACCGCTGATGGACATCTACTACGCCGAACTGGAGCAGCTCGAGCAGGCCGTGCTGGAATGCGCCATGAGCCACGCCGAGGTGGTGCGCATTCAGCATCTGCGCCGCAACCTGCTGCGCCTGCGCCGCAACATCGGTCCGCTGGCGGAGATATGCCAGGAACTGCAGCGCCTGGACTTCCCGTTCATCGACAAGAACATGCGCCCGTACTTTCGTGACGTCGCCATCCACGTCAATCGCCTGCTCGAAGACCTCACCAACCTGCGCGAGATGGCCGACCACGCCATCGAGATCGGCCTGCTGCTGGAGTCATCCCGACAGAGCGTGGTACAGCGCAAGTTTGCCGCCTGGGCAGCCATACTGGCCTTTCCCACGGCCGTGGCCGGCATCTACGGCATGAACTTCCACAACATGCCCGAGCTTACCTGGCAGTACGGCTATTTCGCGGTCCTGGGCGTGATCGGCGCAGGCTGCGTCGGCCTGTACGCCAGCTTCCGCCATTACGGCTGGCTGTAGATGGCCCCTGCAGCCAACCCCGCAGGAGCCGACATGCCGGAGAATGGCGGCCACGGTTTGACGTTGCGGCATAACCGCCATCCATCGCCCGCAAGCGGGCTCCTACGGAATTGCTGGCTGCGTCGCTTTGTAGGAGCCGGCTTGCCGGCGATTTTCGGGCCTGACGCGTTGCTGAGTCATAACCGCCAGCGCATCGCCCGCAAGCGGGCTCCTACAGAATGGGTGGCAGCGCTGTCGCGTAGGAGCCGGCTTGCCGGCG
>NZ_JBQWIF010000024.1:0-91045 GCF_052958135.1 Pseudomonas sp. SZ40
GGTGGGTGATGACGGGATCGAACCGCCGACCCTCTGCTTGTAAGGCAGATGCTCTCCCGGCTGAGCTAATCACCCTTGGCCTTGCGAGGAGGCGAAATTTACGCGGGGACCCAACCTAAGTCAAGGCCGCTATTGAATTTTTTTCAAAAAAAGCCACGCGCCCTCGCCGCCTTCAACGGTAGATCATCTTGCGCGTCATACCGCCATCCGTCACGAACTCCTGCCCGGTCACGAATCCTGCTTCGCTCGACAACAACCAGGCAACCAGCGCGGCCACATCATCCACATGACCGACCCGCCCGACAGGATGCTGTGCATGGTCGTCAGCGCTCAATGGCTCGCCAGCCTGCTCTGCCGGGTCACGGGCGTCGATCCAGCCGGGACTCACGGCATTTACCCGAATGGTCGGGCCGAGGCTAATGGCCAGGGCGTGAGTCAACGCCACCAGTCCACCCTTGCTGGCAGCGTAGGCCTCGCTCTGCGGCTCGGATTGGCTGGCACGGGTCGAGGCCATGTTGACGATGGCACCGCCATTGGGTCTCAGATGCGCTGCGCAGTGCTTGGCCAATAGCATTGGCCCGCTCAGATTGACCGCAAGCACCCGATTCCACTGATCCAGCGACAATGCTTCAAGCGGATCGCCATGGGGACTGGCCACCCCGGCATTGCACACCAGCGCGTCCAGCCTGCCGAAGTGCCGGATGACCGCCGCCACGCCGCGCTCGACCTGTCCCTCGTCGACGACATCCATGGCCACGAACAACGCCTTGTCACCGAGCGCTGCCGCCACGTCGCCGCCCCGACTGTCAGCAAGGTCGCAGAGCGCCACACGCCAGCCGTTGTGCAGCAGCCAGCGGGCAATGCCCTCACCGATACCGCGCGCAGCGCCGGTGATCAGCGCGACGCGGCCTTCGGCTTGGCGGCCGGCACTCACAGCGCTTTCAGACCACGACTGAGATCGGCTTTGAGATCAGCGACGTCTTCCAGACCGACCGCCACCCGAATCAGGCTGTCACGAATACCCGCATTGGCCCGCTCCTGCGGCGACAGCCGACCATGGGAGGTGGTCGCGGGATGGGCGATAGTGGTCTTGGTGTCGCCCAGGTTGGTGGTGATCGAAATCACTCGCGTGGCATCGATGAAACGCCAGGCGCCCTCCTTGCCTCCCTTGACCTCGAAGCTCACCACCGCACCAAATGCGCTCTGCTGACGCGCTGCCAGCTCATGCTGAGGGTGGCTGGCAAGCCCGGCGTAATACACGTGTTCGATACCGTCCTGTTGCTCCAGCCACTGAGCAAGTGCCAGGGCACTGGCACAGTGAGCCTGCATGCGAATGCGCAGGGTCTCCAGCCCCTTCAGGAAGATCCACGCGTTGAACGGGCTGAGCGTCGGCCCTGCAGTACGCAGAAAGCCCACCACGTCGGTCATCAGCTTGGCGCTACCGGCCACTACGCCGCCCATGGCGCGGCCCTGACCGTCGATGAACTTGGTCGCCGAGTGCATGACGATATCCGCGCCGAGCTTCAGCGGCTGCTGCAGCGCAGGCGTGCAGAAGCAGTTGTCCACGGCCAGCAACGCACCACGCTCATGGGCGATCGCCGCCAATGCAGCGATATCCACCAGCTCTGCCAGCGGGTTGGAGGGCGACTCGACGAAAAGCAGCTTGGTGTTCGGTTTGAACGCAGCGGCCCAGGCTTGCAGATCAGCCAACGGCACGTAGTCGACCTGGACACCGAAACGCTTCAGGTATTTCTCGAACAGGCTGATGGTCGAACCGAATACGCTGCGCGACACCAGCACGTGATCGCCGGCGCTGCACAGACTCATGACGATGGACAGGATCGCCGACATGCCAGAAGCCGTGGCAACGGCCTGCTCGGCCCCTTCCATGGCCGCGATGCGCTCCTCGAAGGCACGCACGGTGGGGTTGGTGTAACGCGAGTAGACATTGCCCGGCACTTCGCCAGCGAAGCGTGCGGCTGCATCGGCGGCAGTACGGAATACATAGCTGGAAGTGGTGAACAGCGCCTCGCTGTGCTCGCCCTCGGGCGTGCGGTGTTGTCCGGCACGTACCGCCAGGGTGTCGAAACCTACACCGTCCAGATCGCTGTCGAGTCGACCTGCATCCCATTGCTGCGTCATATCGCGTCCTCCTCCAGAAACCAGTCCGGGCCACATGGGCCCGGTCATTTACTCGTTATTTGTCGATCAGTTGTTATACAGATCGATGATCTCGCTGACCGCCTGGCTGCTGGTCTTGGAGCCATCGTTACGGGCCAGATCGATGCGATTCAGGTAAGCCTCATCGACATCGCCGGTCACGTACTGGCCGTCGAACACGGCACTGTCGAAATGCTCGATCTTGATCTTGCCCCCGCCGACCGCCTCTTTCAGGTCATCGAGATCCTGATAGATCAGCCAGTCAGCGCCAATCAGCTCGGCAACCTGCTCGGTGGTGCGCCCATGAGCGATCAGCTCGTGCGGGCTCGGCATGTCGATGCCATATACGTTCGGATAACGCACGGCAGGCGCCGCCGAACAGAAATACACGTTCTTCGCACCGGCCTCGCGGGCCATCTGAATGATCTGCTTGCAAGTGGTGCCGCGCACGATGGAGTCGTCCACCAGCATCACGTTCTTGCCGCGGAACTCCAACTCGATGGCATTGAGCTTCTGGCGTACCGACTTCTTGCGCGCAGCCTGTCCCGGCATGATGAAGGTACGGCCGATGTAGCGGTTCTTGACGAAGCCTTCGCGGAACTTCACACCGAGGTGATTGGCCAGCTCCAGCGCCGACGTACGGCTGGTATCGGGAATCGGAATGACCACGTCGATATCGTGCTCGGGGCGCTCGCGACGAATCTTGTCCGCGAGCTTTTCACCCATGCGCAGGCGCGCCTTGTACACCGACACACCGTCCATGATCGAGTCCGGGCGAGCCAGATAGACATGTTCGAAAATGCACGGCTTGAGCTGCGGATTGGGTGCGCACTGGCGCGTGTGCAACTGGCCTTCTTCGGTGATGTAAACCGCTTCGCCCGGCGCCAAATCGCGGATCAGGGTGAAGCCGAGCACGTCCAGAGCCACGCTCTCGGAAGCGATCATGTACTCGACGCCTTCGTCGGTATGACGCTGACCGAAGACGATCGGGCGAATGCCGTTCGGATCGCGGAAACCGACGATACCGTAACCGGTGATCATCGCCACCACGGCATAGCCGCCACGGCAGCGCTTGTGCACGTCCTTGACCGCAGCGAAGACGTCTTCCTCGCTGGGGTTGAGCTTGCCGCGCACGGCCAGCTCGTGGGCAAACACGTTGAGCAGTACTTCGGAGTCGGAACTGGTGTTGACGTGACGCAGATCCGACTCGTAGATCTCCTTGGCCAACTGTTCGACGTTGGTCAGGTTACCGTTGTGCGCCAGGGTGATGCCGTAGGGCGAGTTGACGTAGAACGGCTGAGCCTCTGCCGAGCTGGAGCTGCCGGCAGTCGGATAGCGCACGTGACCGATACCCATGTGGCCGATCAGGCGCTGCATGTGCCGTTGCTGGAACACGTCACGCACCAGGCCATTGTCCTTGCGCAGGAACAGCCGCCCCTCGTGGCTGGTGACGATACCGGCAGCGTCCTGGCCGCGGTGCTGGAGGACGGTAAGGCCGTCATACAGCGCCTGATTGACGTTCGATTTACCGACGATACCGACAATGCCACACATGTGACGCAACCCCTACTCAGTGAAACGACTATTTACCAGTGCCAACGGGAATGGATCCCTGCAGCACATCTTTGAACGGCAGTTCGACCGGCTCGCGTATACCACTGGCCAACCACTCGCTGGACATCCCCAGAATGAGGTTCTTCGACCAGTCTGCAACCAACAGAAAATGCGGCAGCAGCGTTGATTGCTGCCACCAGACATCCTGCTCGACGGGGGCCAGGCTCAACAGCCCGACGGCGACCACGACCAGCAAGGCGCCACGTGCGGCGCCGAATACCATACCGAGAAAACGATCCGTGCCGGAAAGACCGGTCACCCGGATCAGCTCACCGATCAGATAATTGATCAACGCACCGACCAGCAGGGTCAGTACGAACAACAGAACGCAGGCGGCGATGACACGGGCGGACGGGGTTTCGATGTAGGCACCGAGATGCTGCGAGAGCGCGCCACCGAACATCCAGGCGACCACACCAGCGACGATCCAGGTGACGAGCGACAGGGCTTCCTTGACGAAGCCTCGACTCAAGCTGATCAGACTCGATACGACGATGATGGCGATGATCGCCCAATCGACCCAAGTGAATGCCACGATGCAGGCTACCGATGGAAGAGGCGCTGCATTTTAGCAGACCCCTGCCCATCGGTTAAGCGCAGATACCGAGTCAGTTGCTTTCAGGCTGGAAGCGCACCACGAAGCCATTGAGCTTGTGCTGACGATTGAGCTGATCGCGCAGCCGATCGGCCTCGACTCGCTCGACCAGCGGCCCGACGAACACCCGGTTCATGCCATCGGCAGCGCGAATATAGGCGTTGTAGCCTTGGGCGCGCAGGGTTTTCTGAAGGGTCTCTGCGCCTGGGCGACTGGAAAGGCTGGCCAGTTGCACCGACCAGCTGACCGGCAGGCTATTGGCATCCAGACGCTCGGCCGGCGCTTTCTGCGGCGGCGGCGCCACTTCGGCGGGCTTGCTGGGCGTTGGCTGCGGAGCAGGCGTCGCAACGGGAGGCTGACTAGCAGGCAGTTCGGCGATCGGCTGCTCGACCGGCGCCGAAGCCTGATCGGTGGCCCCACTGTCGCCGGGCACCGGCTCCTGCGGCAACTCCTGAGGATCGGGGACGATGACCGGCTGCATCTCGATTTCCGGCACTACGGGCTTGGCCGGGATGCTTGGCGCGTCGACCACCACATGACGCAACTCGTCAGGACGGGATAGCAGCATTGGCAGGAAAATCACCGCCAGCGCCACCAGCACCAGAGCCCCGACAATACGTTGCTTCGTTCCACTATCCAGCATTGCCATCCTGCACATCCTCCTGGGCGTGACGCTCCAGCCATATCAGGGCTTCGGCCACGCAGAAAAAAGAACCAAAGAGCAGAATTTCATCCCCTGCCGCAGCGCGCTCGCACTGTGCCTGCAGAGCACTCGCGACATCGGCGTACATCTCGACCTGTGCAGCACAGGCGATCAGATGCCCATGCAGCTCGGCCGCGGAGCGAGAACGCTCGGTCGGCAGCGGCGTGACCGCCCAGTGCGCAATCTCGCCCAGCAGCGGCGCGACGACGGCAGGCAAGTCCTTGTCGGCCAACAGACCGAAGACTGCCAGGCGCTGCCCCTCTGCAGGGCGGGCCTGCAGACGACCGGCAAGAAACTGCGCGGCGTGGGGATTGTGCCCTACATCGAGCAACAGAGTGAGGGACTTGCCCCGCCAGTTCAAGTGACGACGGTCCAGGCGACCGGTTACCCGGGTAGCGGCCAATGCTGCGGCGATGACGCCGGCATCCCAGGGCAGATCGAGCAAGGCATAGGCCTGTAGAGCCAGCGCGGCGTTTTCCATGGGCAGATCGAGCAGTGGCAAGCCGGCCAGACGCAGCACGTGCCCACGCGGCGTGAGCCCGTACCAGCTCCAGCCGTCCTCGGCGATGCTCAGGTCGAAATCCCGGCAGCGCAGGAAGAACGGTGCATCGATTTCCACCACCCGCTCCAGCAATGGCAGCGGTGGATCGAAGTCGCCGCAAAGTGCCGGCTTGCCGGGGCGCATGATCCCGGCTTTCTCGAACGCAACCGACTCGCGGGTATCCCCCAGCCAGTCGGCGTGATCCACACCGATGCTGGTGATCAGCGCCAGGTCAGCATCGATCAGATTGACCGCATCGAGGCGCCCGCCCAGACCGACTTCCAGCACAGCGAAATCCAGACCGGCACGCTCGAACAACCAGAAGGCAGCCAGAGTGCCCATCTCGAAGTAGGTCAGCGAGGTTTCGCCCCGTGCAGCCTCGACGGCGGCGAAAGCCTCACAGAGACCTGCATCGCTGGCGTCCTGCCCATCGATCTGCACCCGCTCGTTGTAACGCAGCAGGTGCGGCGAGCTGTAGACGCCAACCTTGAGCCCTTGGGCGCGCAGCAACGCGGCGAGAAAAGCACAGGTCGAGCCCTTGCCGTTGGTGCCGGTGACCGTGATCACCCGCGGCGCCGGACGGGAAAGCCCAAGGCGCTCGGCAACCTCCCGGGAACGCTCCAGGCCCATGTCGATGGCGCTCGGATGCAAACGCTCCAGGTACGCCAGCCACTCGGCCAGGGAGCGCTGGGTCATGCCGTGACCGGCAGCGCTGCAGGGGATGGCTGGTGAGTGAACTGCGCCAACAGACGAGCCAGACGCGAGCGCAGCTCGGCACGGTGGATGATCATGTCGATGGCGCCGTGCTCGATCAGGAACTCGCTGCGCTGGAAACCTTCTGGCAGCTTCTCGCGAACGGTCTGCTCGATCACTCGCGGGCCGGCAAAACCGATCAGTGCCTTCGGTTCGGCGACGATCACGTCACCCAGCATGGCAAGACTGGCGGAAACACCACCGTAGACCGGGTCGGTCAGTACGGAAACGAAGGGGATACCCTCCTCGCGCAGACGCGCCAGCACGGCGGAAGTCTTGGCCATCTGCATCAGCGAGATCAGCGCTTCCTGCATACGCGCACCACCGGAGGCAGCGAAGCATACGAATGGGCAGCGTTGTTCAAGCGCCACGTTGGCGGCACGCACGAAACGCTCACCGACGATGGCACCCATGGAGCCGCCCATGAAGGAGAATTCGAAGGCACAGGCCACGATCGGCATGCCTTCCAGCGTACCGCTCATGGAAATCAGCGCATCCTTCTCGCCGGTCTGCTTCTGCGCAGCGACCAGGCGATCCTTGTACTTCTTGCTGTCGCGGAATTTCAGGCGATCACTGGGCTCCAGATCGGCACCGATCTCTTCACGACCATCGGCGTCGAGGAAGATGTCCAGACGCGCACGCGCATTGATACGCATGTGGTGACTGCACTTGGGACAAACGTCCAGGGTCTTTTCCAGCTCGGGTTTGTACAGCACGGCCTCACAGGACGGGCACTTGTGCCACAGACCTTCCGGCACCGAACTCTTCTTGACCTCGGAACGCATGATCGATGGGATCAGTTTGTCTACCAGCCAGTTGCTCATGCTCTCAATTCTCCAACGCTGTAGGCTTCAACATGCTTGTTGCACATGACAAGCGAATTCACAAAGTGGCCGCCTCAGGGGCCGGCGTTACGCCCGCCACCTGACCCGACCACGAAAAAAGCACGCACTTATCGCGGCGATAGGAGTATGGACGGCTCGCTGCGCGACGTCGTCACATCGACTCGCCAACCGCCCGCACTGCGCGTACGAAGTCTTTTACCCGGCTGGCATCCTTGATGCCCTTGCTCGCCTCCACGCCGCCGCTGACATCGACCGCATAAGGACGCACCTGGGCGATTGCCGCAGCGACGTTACTCGCGGTCAGGCCACCGGCGAGGATGACCGGCTTGCTCAATCGCGCAGGCACCAGCGACCAGTCGAAGGCCTGCCCCGTCCCTCCGGGAACACCTTCCACGAAGGTATCGAGCAGAACTGCGCGGGCACCAGGATAAACGTCCACCAGCGCCGCCACGTCATCGCCTGCGCGAACGCGCAGCGCTTTGATATAGGGCCGGCCGACGGCTTCGCACTCGGCAGCGGTTTCATCGCCATGAAACTGCAGCAGATCCAGCGGTACCGCAGCCAGCACCTCATCGAGCTCGGCTCGCGACATGTCGACGAACAGACCGACCGTGGTCACGAAAGGCGGCAGCGCAGTCACGATGGCCCGCGCCTGCTCGATCGACACGGCTCGCGGGCTGCGCGCATAGAACACCAGGCCGATAGCGTCGGCACCAGCCGCCACCGCGGCGAGCGCATCCTCGAGGCGGGTAATCCCGCAGATCTTGCAGCGAACGACTGACAACAGACGAATACCTCCGCGAAAGGCCGGATGGTAACAAATGACCGTAGGCGATGGGCCATTAATTACTCTGCCCGCCGCCTACTCCGGGATTGCCACGTCTTTCAAGCCGGACAGGAAGTGCGGCCCCAGATAACGCGTCGGCAAATCGAACTCGGCCGGGTAATCCACTTGCACCAGATACAGCCCGTAAGGGTGGGCCGTTACGCCGCCAGTACGCCGCACACCGGTAGTCAGTACCTCGCCAGCCCACTCGACCGGACGCTCACCGGCACCAATGGTCATCAGCACGCCAGCGATATTACGCACCATATGGTGCAGAAAGGCATTGGCGCGGATATCCAGCACGATGAAGCGACCATGTTGCAGCAACTCCAGGTGGTGCACCGTTTTGATCGGTGATTTGGCCTGACACTGCCGCGCACGGAATGCGCTGAAATCATGGGTACCGAGGAACACGCGGGCCGCTTCACGCATGCGTTCGATATCCAGTGGACGGTGGTTCCAGGTGACTTCTTCGGCCATGTGCGCCGGACGTATCTGATCGTTGTAGATCACATAGCGATAGCGTCGCGCCATGGCGCAGAAGCGCGCGTCGAAATGCCTTGGCATGGCCTTGGCCCAGGTGACACTGATGTCGCCTGGCAGATTCATGTTGGCCCCCATGACCCAGGCGTGCATGGATCGCTCGACCGTGGTGTCGAAATGCACCACCTGCCCGCTGGCATGCACCAGCGCGTCGGTGCGCCCCGCACAACTCAGCGTGACAGGCGCACCGCCGGCAACCTTGGACAGGGCTTTTTCGAGGGAAGCCTGGATCGATGGCACGCCGTCACGCTGGCGCTGGAACCCACGATAACGGGCGCCACGGTACTCGACACCCAGGGCAATCTTGTAAATGCCGACGGCAGCCATTTCGGCTGCCGTCGAGGTACGCACATCAGACATGTATCAAACCAGTTTGCCGATCAGCTCGCGCGCTTCCTGCTGCTGACCATCGTTACCTTCGGCGATCACTTCGTCGAGGATGTCACGGGCACCCTCGGAATCACCCATATCAATGTAAGCGCGCGCCAGATCCAGCTTGGTCGCGGTTTCGTCAGTGCCCGAGAGGAAGTCGAAATCCTCGTCATCGTCGAGCGATGAGCTATCCGCCTGCAGTTCCCGAGGCTCCAGCTGACCTTGCTGCTCGAGACTTTCGGCCAGTTGGTCGAGCTCGGCGGTCACGTCATCGAGTTGGGCAGCGAAGCTGGCACCCGTGGTCGGCGCCGGCGCTTCCTCGTTGAGCGACAGGTCGAAATCAGCGGGCAAGCCGAAATCGTCCTGGGCCTTCTCATCAGCCAGAGCGGAAGAGAAATCATTGGCTGGCGCCTTGTCCGCGTCGTCATCGAGGCTCAGCAGGAAATCATCTTCCTGAGCAGCGGCCGGGGTATTGGGCGAGTCCAAGTCGAGGCTGAAGTCGGCCAGTTCGCCGCCCAACTCCTGACGGTTGTCGGCTTCGTTGCCGAGGTCGAGATCGAAAGCCACGGCGTCGTCCTTGCTGGCAGCCGGTTGCTCAGGAGCCTGCAGATCCAGATCGGAATCCAGGCCCAGGGTGTCGATCTCGTCGAAACGGTCAGTGCTCTGCTTGGCCTGCGGATCAGCGGCGAACTCTGCTTCCAGTGCATCCAGATCGAGATCGAAGTCGTCGCTGGCAGGTTGCGATGCCACGGGTCGAGCAGGCTCGTCCAGCGCCAGATCGTCCAGACTGAAGGTGTCCAGATCATCAGCGGCGGCAGCGCCCGCCAGCGCAGCGGTGCCACCAAGGGCGACCATGGCTGGGTAACGGCTCTTCAGCTGTTCGACTTCGGCGTTGGCACCGCCAATCTCGCGCAGCTCGCTTTCCTGGCGAGCGAAACCTTCGCGATCACCCAGTTCGGCATAGACTTCCATCAGTTTCAAGCGCAGATCGGTGCGATGCGGTTCGTCGTTGATGGCGTTGTGCAGCAGCTCGGCCGCCTGGTTGAAGCGACCGTAAGCGATGTAGATATCCGCCTCGCCGAGGGCGTCACCGGTTTGTGCAGTAACGCGCTCTTCACTGACAGGCTGCAGCGGAGCGTTCAGGTCGTCCGGCAGATCGTTCAGGCTGTCGGCTGGCAGCTCCAGGTCGCTATCGAAACGATGGGTATCTTCCTGGTACACCGAAAGGCTCTCTTCCTGCTCGGCTTCCTTGCGTGCATTGCGGCGCGACAGGATCAACAGCACCAGCAGCAATGCCAGCAACAGGCTGCCACCGATCAACCCCAGCAGCATCGGGTTGGCCAGCAGGTTGTCGAGGGCGCTGTCCTCTTCGACCGGCTCGGGCGCGGCGACTACCGGCTCGGGTACCTGGGCAACTTCAGGGGCAACTGGTTCGGCAGGGGCCGGCGCAGGGGCTATAGCGGGTTCTGCGGCCGGGGTAGCACCATCGACGGGTGCAGCCGGGGCGGCATCGGTACCGGTCTGTGCAGCAGGCTCACCGCTCAAAGGAGTCTGGCCTGCAGGCTCGGTCGGAGCAGCCGGTGCTTCAGCCGTCGGTGCGGCAGGCGTGGAAGCCTCGCTGCCTGGAGCGCCAGCCGGAGCGGCAGGAGCCTGCCCCTGGGGAGCCGCTGCCGCAGTTGCCGACTCTGCTGCGGCACCTGCGGCACCAGCGGCCTGACCGGCAGGTGCAGAGACGTCTGCCTGCAGTTTGGCCAGCTGATTGTCTTTCAGTTGAATGAGCCGCTGCAGCTTGTCGAGTTGACTCTGCAGATCGGTCATGCGGTCTTTCAACTCGTCGTTTTCACGACGGGTCGAATCCAGGCTTTCCTGGGTGACTGCCAGCTGGTTGCTCAGCGCGGTACTGTTGTTGGCGCCGTTTTCACTGCCAGCAGTGGCCTTGCCTGCATCGGCGGCAAGCAGCTTGAGCTTGTCTTCGGCCTGCACTTCGGCAGGCGCAGCGCCAGCACCGGTACGCCGTGTGGCATCGATCTGGCGGGTGCCGGCGGCGGCCGGAGCGCTACGCGCCTGGCGCCAGGAGCTGTTCTGTTCGCCGACCTGGGCCAATGCTTCGGATTGGCTGCGACTGGCAACCTGCGCTGCATCGGGCAGGCGCAGCACCTGGCCGCTCTTCATGCGGTTGATGTTGCCACCGATGAAGGCATCCGGATTGAGGTCCTGGATGGCGAGCATCGCCTGATGCACGCTGCCGTTGCCGCGTACGCGCTGGGCGACTTCCCATAGGGTGTCATTGGTGTTGGTGCGGTATTCGCCGCCCGGCTCGGCGGTCCCGGCACGGGGGGCGGCAGGCGTGGCCGCAGGTGCTGCTGCACGTGGCGGCGTCGCCGCGGGGGTAGCTGAACGCGGCACGGGGGCAGCGACAGGCAATTGCGGCGCAGCCGCAGCCTGCGGAGAATAAAGCGGCGGATCGAGCAGCAGCGTGTATTCACGCAGCAGGCGGCCATTGGGCCACAGCACTTCCACGAGGAAATTCAGGTAGGGTTCACGAACCGGCTTGGTCGAAGTGACGCGAATCACGCTCTTGCCGTTGGGTTTGACGATAGGCGTGAACTTGAGGTCGGTCAGGAAATACTGGCGATCGACGCCGGCCTTGTTGAACTCTTCAGGCGAGGCGAGCGCAGGGCGCATTTCCGCCGCAGAAAGATCGCGAACATCCAGCAGTTCAATTTCTGCCACCAGAGGCTGGTTCAGAGACGACTGAAGCGTCAGCTCGCCGACACCCAACGCATGCGCCATACCGGAAGACAACGCCGTCGCCGCAGCGATAGCCAGTACCAGTTTACGAACCCGAACCATAGCCTTTTCCTTTGTGTTAACTGCTCTCGCATAACGAGAGGGTTGGTGATCGTCGGCTGCCCCTTTTCAGGCCCCCCAGCCAACAATCAGCGCGCTCAGTATTTGCCAAGCTCGAATAGATCTTCAAATTTCCGGATAAGTATCTTTTACAGATGGTGTTTTATCAATAACTCGCCCAGTTGCACGGCATTCAAAGCCGCACCTTTTCGCACATTATCAGACACAATCCACAAAGTGAGCTCGCTGGGGTCGTCCAAACCGCGCCGCACGCGGCCTACGTACACCTCATCCTGGCCAACGGCATCGCCGATGACGGTCGGATAATCCCCAGCATCGACACGTTCTATGCCGGGTGCCGCATCCAGCGCTGCAATGACCTTGTCCAGCTCTACAGGTGTAGATGACTGAACTGTCACGCTCAAGCTGTCGCCGAAGAAAACCGGCACCTGGTGACAACTGACCGCGACACTCAACGAGGCATCATCGAACAATGCCTTGATGTCTTCGTTCACCCGGCGCTCCAGGCGACCGTGCCCCTGCGCGTCCGGCTCGTCTACCTGAGCCAGTACGTTGAAAGCCATCTGCCGATCGAACAGACGCGGTTCGAACGAACGGCCGTTGAGCAACTCGGCCGTCTGCCGGGCCAGCTCGGACACCCCTTCCCTGCCACGGCTGGAAACCGCCAGCCCGGCGTCGATCACCAACCGACGCACCGATACCTGCTCTCTCAATGCGGCCAGCACCAGCGTTACCGCCACGGCGACCGAGGAAGGGCTGCTGAGCATGAATGGCGCCTCACGCCCCTCGAGCGCAGCGGCATTGACCTCGGGCACGACGCGGGGAGCCTGCTCGCACGGCAAGGCACCCGTTATGTCGATCAACGAGCAACCCGCCTTGCGCACCGCGTCGACATGGGCGAGGGTCACAGCCTGATCGGCGGCGAAGAACACCAGCTTCACGGCGCGAAAATCGAAACCGTCCACGGCACGCACACGCAGGTTGCGCCCCTTGTAGGCTAGCGTACGGCCGGCAGATTCGCTGCTGGCGAGCAGATGCAGATCACCGACCGGAAAATCGCGCTCTTCGAGAATCTGCAGCAGGGATTCGCCAACGCTGCCGGTGGCGCCGACGATGGCGATATCAAAGGTAGAAGTCATGAGGGGGAGCCTGACGCTCGATAGCTGAAACAGACCCGGCACTCTACCGAAAAGCAAAGGGGCGGGCGATGGCAATCGCAATGCGACCGCCATACACCCGCCCCTTCACGGCACGCGTGGTAGCGTGCCGTCAGCAGATCAACGTTCCAGCAGGATCCGCAGCATGCGGCGCAGCGGCTCGGCCGCCCCCCACAACAGCTGGTCACCCACGGTGAAGGCGCCCAGGTACTGCGAGCCCATGTTGAGCTTGCGCAAGCGCCCCACCGGTACGCTCAACGTACCGGTAACGGCAGTCGGGCCGAGGTCACGAATGCTCGCTTCACGATGGTTCGGCACCAGCTTGACCCAGGGGTTGTGCTGGCTGATCAGCCCTTCGATGTCGGACAGCGGTACGTCCTTGTTCAGCTTGATGGTCAGCGCCTGGCTGTGGCAGCGCATGGCGCCGATGCGCACGCAGATGCCGTCGACCGGGATCGGGTTCTTGAAACGACCGAGAATCTTGTTGGTTTCCGCCTGGGCCTTCCACTCTTCACGGCTCTGGCCGTTAGGCAGCTCCTTGTCGATGTAGGGAATCAGGCTGCCGGCCAGCGGCACGCCGAAGTTGTCGACCGGAAAGACATCACCACGCATGGCCTCGGCCACCTTGCGGTCGATGTCGAGGATGGCGCTGGCCGGGTCGGCCAGGTCGTCGGCGACACTGGCGTTGACCGCGCCCATCTGCTTGATCAGCTCGCGCATGTTCTGCGCGCCGGCACCCGAGGCCGCCTGATAGGTCATGGCGCTCATCCACTCGACCAAGCCGGCTTCGTAGAGACCACCCAGCGCCATCAGCATCAGGCTGACGGTGCAGTTGCCGCCGATGTAGTTGCGTGTGCCCAGGTCGAGTTGATGGTCGATGACCTTGCGGTTGACCGGGTCGAGCACGATCACCGCGTCGTCGGCCATGCGCAGCGAGGAGGCCGCGTCGATCCAGTAGCCTTTCCAGCCGGCTTCGCGCAGCTTGGGGAAGACTTCGTTGGTGTAGTCGCCACCCTGGCAGGTGAGAATCACGTCCAGACCTTTCAGCTCATCGATGCTGTAGGCATCCTTGAGCGTTTCGGTTTCCTTGCCGATGGCCGGGCCCTGGCCGCCGACATTGGAAGTAGTGAAGAACACCGGCTCGATCAGATCGAAATCCTGTTCTTCCAGCATGCGCTGCATGAGCACGGAACCCACCATGCCACGCCAACCGATAAGACCTACACGTTTCATAACCACTACACCTATATGAACAAGCCGCCGGACACTTTCCAGCGGCCTGGAAGATTACAGACTACGCAGCGCTTCGACTACCGCATCACCCATTGCCGCGGTGCCGACCTTGGTCGTACCTGCCGAGTGGATGTCACCGGTACGCAGGCCCTGATCGAGCACGCGGCTCACGGCCAGTTCGATGGCATCGGCGGCCTGAGCTTGGTTGAAGCTGTAACGCAGCATCATGGACACCGACAGGATGGTCGCCAATGGGTTGGCAATGCCCTGCCCGGCGATATCCGGCGCCGAACCGTGACACGGCTCGTACATGCCCTTGTTGTTGGCATCCAGCGAAGCGGACGGCAGCATACCGATGGAGCCGGTGAGCATCGACGCTTCGTCGGACAGGATGTCGCCGAACATGTTGTCGGTGACGATCACGTCGAACTGCTTGGGCGCGCGCACCAGCTGCATGGCAGCGTTGTCGACGTACATATGGCTCAGTTCGACATCCGGGTAATCCTTGGCCACTTCCTCGACCACGGCACGCCACAGCTGGCTGGACGCCAGCACGTTGGCCTTGTCCACCGAGCACAGCTTGTTGCCCCGCACGCGAGCCATGTCGAAACCGACCTTGGCGATGCGACGGATCTCGCTTTCGCTGTAGGGCAGCGTGTCGTAGGCCATGCGCTCGCCATTATCGAGCACTTTGCTCTCGCGGGGCTGGCCGAAATAGATGCCACCGGTCAGCTCACGCACGATGAGGATGTCCAGGCCAGCGACCACTTCGGGCTTGAGCGAGGACGCATCGGCCAGTTGCGGATAGAGGATCGCCGGACGCAGGTTGGCGAACAGGCCCAACTGCGAACGGATTTTCAGCAGACCGCGCTCCGGACGGATGGCCGGGTCGATCTTGTCCCACTTCGGCCCACCCACTGCGCCAAGCAGTACGGCATCGGCAGCGCGTGCGCGCTCCAGGGTTTCGTCTGCCAGGGGTACACCGTATTTGTCCACCGCAGCGCCACCCAATTCGTCGAACGACAGTTCGACGTCCAGCGCGAACTTGTCGTTGGCCAGACGCAGCACCTTGACCGCTTCGGCCATGATTTCAGGACCGATACCGTCGCCGGGGAGAACCAGAATCTGCTTGCTCATCGCTATTTCCTTCACGAAGCTCGAGGCGCATGCGCTAGGCGGCAAACGCGACATTATTTAGAAACCTGAGCGGGCCTGCGCCTATCGCCCTGCCGCGAGGGGCGCCATGTTCGGCGCCCGCGGGGCATGGGTCAATGGGGCGTCAGGCCCACTCGCTGATAACACGTAACCTTATTTTTCCGCCCAGAGCACCAGCACATCGGTGCTGAACGAGCCATCGGCAGCGATCTCGAAGTACTCGCGCACTTCCTCGCCCACCGCAGCCTGCAAGGCGCGAATGGCCTCGCGCATGACCGCAGGCGTACGCATGCGCTCGACCCACGACGCGAACTCCAGCCGCAGACGCTGCCGGGTGTGGCTGCGCACCTGCAAACCCGCTTCGCTGATCTGCTGCAGCCATTCAGACACCGAGTAGTCACGCACGTGGCTGGTATCGCGCAGCACTTCGACGCTCTGCAAGTAGGTATCGAGCAGCGGCCTGCCCGGCGAGGCAACATCGATGAACGCCGCCACGCCACCGGGCTTGAGCACCCGCCGCACGTCGCGCAGGGCAACCGCCAGGTCGCTCCAGTGATGGGCCGAGTAGCGACTGAACACGAAATCGAACTCGCCATCGGCAAATGGAAGCGACTCCGCAGCGCCATGCACCGTACGCAGGTTGTTCAAGCCCCGCTCGGCGGCAGCCTTGTCGACCACTGCGAGCATCTGCGCGGAGAGGTCGTAAGCCACCACGTCGCCAACCAGCGGCGCGACCTGAAAGCTGACATGCCCGGCGCCACAGCCCAGATCCAGCACGCGGGCATCGCCTCGCCCCGCTACCTCGGCCTGCAACAGGGCGAACTCGCTGCCCTGTGCATGCACGGCGCTATTGAGATAAGCGTTGGCCTGCTCGCCAAACTGGCGTTGCACCACCTGCTCGTGACCTGACATCTATCCTGCTCCCTGAAGACCGCTGGCTTACTTGATCGCGCCGAACAACCAGGGCTGACGCTGCTGGTAACCGACTTCGAACGCGCGAATCGCATCGGCGTCCTGCAGGGTCAGGCCGATGTCATCGAGGCCGTTGAGCAGGCAATGCTTGCGAAAGGCATCGACTTCGAAGCGGTACTGCACGCCATCGGGTCGAGTGACGGTCTGCGCCGCCAGGTCGACGGTCAGTTGATAGCCTTCCTGAGCCTCGGCCTGTTCGAACAGGGCATCGACCTCCTCCTCAGCCAGAATGATCGGCAGCAGGCCATTCTTGAAGCTGTTGTTGAAGAAGATATCGGCGAAGCTCGGTGCGATCACGGTACGGAAACCGTACTCGTCCAGCGCCCAGGGGGCGTGCTCACGGCTCGAGCCACAGCCGAAGTTCTCGCGCGCCAGCAGCACGCTGGCGCCCTGATAGCGCGGAAAGTTGAGCACGAAGTCCTTGTTGATCGGCCGATTGGAGTTGTCCTGATTCGGCTGCCCGACATCCAGATAACGCCACTCATCGAACAGGTTTGGGCCAAAGCCGGTACGCTTGATCGACTTGAGAAACTGCTTGGGGATGATCTGGTCGGTGTCGACGTTGGCGCGATCCAGCGGAGCGACCAGGCCGGTGTGTTGAGTGAAAGGTGTCATGTCGTGCTCCTCAGGCCTGGATCAATTCGCGAACGTCGATGAAGCGACCGGTCACCGCAGCGGCGGCAGCCATGGCCGGGCTGACCAGGTGGGTACGGCCACCGGCGCCCTGGCGGCCTTCGAAGTTGCGGTTGGAGGTCGACGCGCAATGCTCGCCGTTGCCGAGTTTGTCCGGGTTCATCGCCAGGCACATGGAGCAGCCTGGCTCACGCCATTCGAAACCGGCCTCGATGAAGATCTTGTCCAGCCCTTCGCTTTCCGCCTGGGCCTTTACCAGACCGGAGCCTGGAACGACCAGCGCCTGCTTGATGGTGCTGGCGACCTTGCGCCCCTTGGCCACTTCAGCGGCGGCACGCAGGTCTTCGATGCGCGAGTTGGTGCACGAACCGATGAACACGCGATCGAGCTGGATATCGGTGATCGGCTGGTTGGCGGCAAGGCCCATGTATTTGAGGGCGCGGGTGATCGAATCCTTTTTCACCGGGTCGTTTTCACGGGCCGGATCCGGGACGTTCTGATCGACGGCCAGGACCATCTCGGGGGAAGTCCCCCAGCTGACCTGCGGCTTGATGTCTTCGGCACGCAGCTCGACCACGGTGTCGAAATGCGCGTCGGCGTCGGACACCAAGTCACGCCATACGGCGACCGCCTGCTCCCAGTGCTCACCTTTCGGCGAATACGGGCGACCCTTGACGTAGTCCAGGGTCTTTTCATCCACCGCGACCAGGCCGACACGGGCACCGGCCTCGATCGACATGTTGCAGATGGTCATGCGCCCTTCGAGGGACAGCTCACGGATCGCGCTGCCGGCGAACTCCAGCGCGTGGCCATTGCCGCCGGCGGTGCCGATCTTGCCGATCACCGCGAGCACGATGTCCTTGGCAGTGACGCCGAACGGCAATTTGCCCTCGACCCGCACCTGCATGTTCTTCATCTTCTTGGCGACCAGGCACTGGGTGGCGAGCACGTGCTCGACCTCGGACGTGCCGATGCCATGGGCCAGCGCACCGAAAGCGCCGTGGGTAGAGGTATGCGAGTCACCGCAGACCACGGTCATGCCCGGCAGGGTAGCCCCCTGCTCCGGGCCGACCACGTGAACGATGCCCTGGCGCACGTCGTTCATCTTGAATTCGAGGATGCCGAAGTCGTCGCAGTTCTCGTCCAGGGTCTGCACCTGAATGCGCGAGACCTCGTCGGCGATGGCCTCGAGGCCGCCCTGGCGCTCGGCGCGGGTGGTCGGCACGTTATGGTCGGGCGTAGCAATGTTGGCATCGATGCGCCACGGCTTGCGTTGAGCCAGACGCAGACCTTCGAAGGCCTGGGGCGACGTCACTTCGTGAAGAATGTGGCGGTCGATGTAGATCAGCGACGAACCATCGTCGCGTCGCTTCACTTCGTGCATTTCCCACAACTTGTCGTAGAGCGTCTTGCCTGCCATCAGCCTGTCCTCATCGGTCTTTCTATGCCAGGGCAATAGCCCTTTGGCTTATGGGGCAATGCTACGACTCGCCGTCAAATTACTCAAATTCATATTTTTCATCCAAAGCATTCCCTGACAGAATGCGGCGATCATCGAACCCGCCTCGGAACTCCAATGGATCTCGCCACCCTCAACGCGTTTATCGCCATTGCCGAACTTGGCAGCTTTTCCGAGGCGGCCATACGCCTGCATCTCACTCAACCCGCGGTGAGCAAACGGATCGCCAGCCTGGAGCAACAGCTACGGGTACGCCTCTTCGACCGCCTGGGCCGCGAAGTGAGCCTGACCGAGGCCGGCCGCGCCTTGCTGCCACGCGCCTACCAGATTCTCAACGTACTGGAGGACACCCGCCGCGCGCTGACCAACCTCAACGGCGAGATCACCGGCCGCCTGACGCTCGCCACCAGTCACCACATCGGCTTGCACCGCCTGCCGCCGCTGCTGCGCGCCTTCACCCGCGCACACCCCCAGGTCGCCCTGGACATCCAGTTTCTCGATTCCGAGGTGGCCTATGACGAGGTGTTCCATGGGCGCGCCGAGCTGGCGGTCATCACGCTGGCGCCGGATACCCGTGAGCCGGTGCGCGCCGTGGCGGTGTGGGACGACCCCCTGGACTTCGTAACCGCCCCGGAGCATCCGCTGGCGCAGAGCAGCGGCGTGACGCTGGCCGATGTCGCCCTGCACCCGGCGGTGTTTCCCGGTGGCAATACCTTCACCCACCACATCGTGCAGCGCCTGTTCGAGGCCGAAGACCTGACCCCCAATATCGCCATGAGCACCAACTATCTGGAAACCATCAAGATGATGGTGTCCATCGGTCTGGCCTGGAGCGTGCTGCCACGCACCATGCTCGATGATCAGGTCGCACGCCTGCCTTTGCCGGGCATTCAGCTGTCGCGCCAACTGGGCTACATCGTGCACACGGAACGTACGCTGTCCAACGCTGCCAGGGCCTTCATGCAGTTGCTCGACAGTCATCGTGACAGCCTTGCTTTCGCGCCCGGGCAAAGGCTAACTTGATACCCATGCAGGCCATTTGCCGCCTGCGTCATGCTGCGTGCCACGGATAGCCTCACCGCATGTTCTGCCGTCCTTTTTTGTAGAGGAAGGGTTATGGGCAACTCCAATGACAAACGCCCGCCATTGCCCTACGTCCCAGCACTCGACCCTGCCGAGTTCGAGAAGACCTGGCACGACTCCCAGCACCTGCTGGCTGCCCTCAATGGCGCAGGGCTCGGCGCCTGGTTCTGGAACGTCGACACCGGCGAAGTGAACTGGTCACGCGGGGCGCAGAAGCTGTTCGGCATCGACCCCAACAGCCCGCTGAGCGCCCCCGTCGATTACATGGCGCTGATACCCGAAGAAGAACGCACTGAAGTGATGCGGATGTTCCAGGCCGTGCTCGACGGCTCGCCTACCGCCGAGCCGATCCGTCACCGCATCCATTGGCCGGACGGCAGCCTGCGCTGGCTGGAGATCACCGGCAGCCTGCAGGCTGGCGAGGCCGGGCAGCACAAGATGTTCGGGGTAATCCGCGACATCAGTCGCCAGCGCGCTCAGGAACAGGCACTGGCCGACAGCCAGGAGCGCCTGCGCATGGCCCTGGAGTCGGCGGACCTTGGCACCTGGGACTGGCACATCCCCAGCAATACCATGTTCGCCTCGGCAAGGGCAGCGACCTTGCATGGCTTGGCGGCCGAACCCTTCCACGGCCCCTTCCTGGATTTTTTCGCGCACGTGCCCTTGATGGATCGTCAGGCCATGCGCCAGGCATACCGGGACCTGCTGCCCAATGATGGACAGGATTATCAGGTCACCTACAGAACGGTACATCCAGGCAAGCAAACGCATTACCTGGAAAGCACCGCCAAACTGCATCGCGATGCCCAGGGTCAGCCCGTGCGCATGACCGGCATTCTTATCGACACCAGCGAACGCACGCTGCGCGAACAACGCTTGCAAGCCTCCGAGCGCAAATTCGCCACGGTATTCCAGGCCAGCCCGGACCCGATCTGCGTGACGACGCTTCCCGAAGGCCGCATTCTGGAGATCAATCCGGCGTTCACCCAGGCGTTCGGTTGGCAATCGGCGGAAATTACCGGGCGCAACATCTTCAAGCTCAAGCCCTGGCAAACCCTGCCCGCATCCTCAGGCCTGCGTCAGAAAATTCTCAACGGCACGGACCTCACCGACGAGCGCATCGACCTGATCGACCCCCTCGGCCGCAGCATGACTTGCGTTGTCTCCTGCCGGCGCCTGGAACTGAGCGGACAACCCTGCGTACTGAGCAAATTTCGAGACATCACCGAGCAGCAGCGTGCCGAGGCGGCGCTCAAGGCCAGCCAGGAGAAGTTCTCCAAAGCCTTTCACTCGAGCCCGGACGCCATCACCATCACCACCCGTGACAGCGGGCGCTATATCGAAGTCAATGACGGCTTCACGCGCCTGACCGGCTACAGCGCGGACGAGGTAATCGGCCAGACGTCCGCGCAAGTGAACATCTGGGCGGACGCCGAGCAACGTCGACGCATGCTCGATACGCTGCGCGGTGAAGGGCATATCCAGCGCATGGAAATGCGCGCCCGGGATCGCGACGGCAACTGCGTGGAGGTGGAAGTCTCGGTCGAGCAGATCGAACTGGACGGGCAGCCCTGCCTGCTGGTCACCGCCCGCGACATCGGCGAACTCAAGGCCGCCCAGGCGCAGATCCAGCACCTGGCCTATCACGACTCGCTGACCAACCTGCCCAACCGTGCCCTGCTGATGGATCGCCTGACCCAGCAGATCGCCCTGCTGCAACGCCATGGGCTACGCGGCGCGCTGCTGTTTCTCGACCTCGACCACTTCAAGCACATCAACGATTCGCTGGGCCATCCGGTCGGTGATGCGGTGCTCAAGCTGATCACCGCACGCCTGGAGGTCAGCGTGCGCGAGGAAGATACCGTGGCGCGCCTCGGCGGTGACGAGTTCGTGGTGCTGCTGACCGGCATCGAGGGCAAACTCAATCAGGTGATCAGCCATGCCCGCAGCACTGCCGACAAGCTACGCAAACTACTCACCGAACCGATGCTGCTCGATGGTCACCGCCTGCAGGTAACCCCGAGTATCGGCATCGCACTCATCCCGGATCACGGCCAGACCCCGGCCGATCTGCTCAAGCGCGCGGATATCGCCCTGTACCGAGCCAAGGATTCCGGCCGCAATGCCATCCAGCTGTTCCACAGCACCATGCAGCACGCTGCCAGCGAGCGCCTGCGCCTCGAGAACGAACTGCGCATGGCCCTGGCCCGCGGTGAATTCGAGCTCTATTTCCAACCTCAGGTAGACGCACGCAAGGACCAGATCATCGGTGCCGAAGCGCTGCTGCGCTGGGCACACCCGACCCTGGGGGAGCAATCACCGGCGCTGTTCATCCATGTTCTGGAAGAAAGCGGGCTGATCCTCGAAGTCGGCGCCTGGGTGATGGTCGAAGCCTGTCACGTCTGCGCGCAGTTGCTGGAAGAACGCATCATCGACGAGAACTTCAGTCTCTGCGTGAACATCAGCACCCGGCAGTTCCGTCAGAGCGATTTCGTCGAACGGGTCGAACACTGCCTGCGCAAGAACAGACTGCCGCTGGGCATGCTCAAGCTGGAGATCACCGAAGGCATCGTCATTCAGGACATCGACGAAACCATCGCCAAGATGAATCGCCTGCGCAAGTTGGGGGTGAGCTTCGCCATGGACGATTTCGGCACCGGCTATTCGTCGCTCACTTACCTCAAGCGCCTGCCGGTGGACGTGTTGAAGATCGACCAGTCGTTCGTGCGCGACGCCACCAGCAACCCCAGCGACGCGGAAATCATCCGCGCCGTGGTGGCACTTGGTTTGAGCCTGGGCCTGGAGGTCATCGCCGAGGGCGTGGAGCAACAGAGCCAGCTGGACTTTCTGCAGAGCCAGGGCTGCCACTGTTACCAGGGCTACCTGTTCAGCCGTCCGCAGCCGCTGAACGAGTTCCGCGCCTTGCTGGCCCACAGCATGCAACGCCCGCGGCTGGGCTGAAACGGAAAAGGCGCCACCCGGGCGCCTTTTCTCTCATTGCCGAAGCGAGAAATCAGCTCTCCAGCGCCGGACGCGCAGCGCCGATCGGGATACGCTTGGCCTTGGCCTCTTCCGGAACCAGACGCTCCAGCTCGATATTGAGCAGGCCGTTGACCAGATTGGCGCCTTTGACTTCGATATGGTCAGCCAACCGGAACGACAGTTTGAAGGAGCGCTGGGCGATGCCCTGATACAGGTAGGTGACGTTGTCGCCATTGCCCGCGCGCTTGCCCCCGGTCACGGTCAGCACACCGCGCTCGACCTGCAGATCCAGATCTTCATCCTGGAAACCGGCGGCTGCGATGACGATGCGGTACTGATCATCGGCATGCTTTTCGACGTTGTAGGGCGGATAGCTGCTGCTAGTCTCGTTGCGCATGGCGGACTCGAACAGGTCGTTGAAGCGGTCGAAGCCGATGGACTGACGAAACAGCGGGGTCATGGAAAAAGCGTTGCTCATGTTGAATCTCCTGATTTTTCAGCGAGTGATAAGGTGCGAGACCCGACTTCGGCATCCCGCAGTACTGAAAATGTGGACCGCCAAAAAAATTTCAAGGGCTGAAAATGGAGTTTTCGATGAGCAAAGTGATCCTGATTACCGGCGCCAGCCGGGGCATTGGTGCCGCCACCGCTCGCCTGGCTGCGCAGCGTGGCTATGCGGTTGCGATCAACTATCGCCAGCAGGCCGGCGTGGCCGAAGCGCTGGCCAGTGAAATTGTCGAAGCTGGCGGCACAGCCCTGGCACTACAGGCAGACGTAGCAGACGAAGCGCAAGTGCACCGGCTTTTCGCCGAGATCGACGAGCACCTGGGGCGTCTCGACGCGCTGGTCAACAATGCCGGCATCCTGGAGCAGCAGATGCGCCTGGAGGCGATGAGCCTCGAACGCTGGCAGCGAGTCTTCGCCACCAACGTATTCGGCAGCTTCCTGTGCAACCGTGAAGCGGTGAAGCGTATGTCCACCCGCCAGGGCGGCCGCGGCGGGGCCATCGTCAACGTTTCATCGATCGCCGCCCGCCTGGGCGCTCCGGAGGAATACGTCGATTACGCGGCTGCCAAAGGTGCCGTCGACAGCATGACGATTGGCCTGGCCAAGGAACTGGCCGCCGACGGTATCCGCGTCAACGCGGTGCGCCCCGGGGTGATCGACACCGAGATCCACGCCAGCGGCGGCGAGCCGGAGCGTGTCGCCCGCGTTGCCGGGAGCATTCCCCTGGCGCGTGGCGGGCGCGCAGAAGAAGTGGCCGAAGCCATTCTGTGGCTGGCCAGCGAACAGGCCTACTACACCACCGGCGCGCTGCTGGACGTCAGTGGCGGCCGTTGAGCGACCTGGCTAGCCTGCCTCACGGCCCTGATCGCGCGGCGCGAAGGCGACACCGAGCAACGCATCGATGTGCTCGCAACTGGTTTCGCGGCGCACCTGGGCGAACAGCTCAACGGCTTGCGGGTAACTGCGGGTAAGCATGGCCAGCCACTGCTTGAGCCGCCCCGGCGCATAGCGCGGGGAAATCTTGCGCCGTGCCTGCAACCAGAAGTCGGCCAGCAGCGGCTGCAGCTCTTCCCAGGTCATCACCCCGGCATCCTGCCCTGCCCGCGCAGCAGCGATCTGCCGCGCCAAGTCGGGCCGCGCGACCACGCCACGACCGAGCATGATGTCTTCGACGCCACTCACCTCGCGGCAGCGCCGCCAGTCTTCCAGCGACCAGATATCACCGTTGGCGTAGACCGGAACCGCTACCGCCTCCTGAACCCGCGCCACCCACTCCCAGTGGGCCGGAGGCTTGTAACCCTCGACCTTGGTACGGGCATGCACGACGATCTGCGACGCGCCACCTTCAGCCAGGGCCTGGGCACAATCGATGGCCCAGTCCTTGTGGTCGAACCCCAGGCGCATCTTGGCTGTAACGGGGATGGCGGCCGGCACGCTGCGGCGCACCTCGCAAAGAATCGCGTGCAACAGCTCCGGCTCCTTGAGCAGCACCGCCCCGCCCCGTGATTTGTTCACGGTCTTCGCCGGGCAGCCGAAGTTGAGGTCGATCACTGGCGCGCCAAGCTTGCAGGCGTAGGCGGCGTTGTCACCGAGGCACTGCGGGTCTGAGCCGAGCAGTTGCACGCGCAGCGGCGTACCCGCGGCGGTCCTGGCACCGCTGAACAACTCGGGAGCCAGCTTGCGGTAGGTGGATCGTGGCAATACCCGATCGGTGACACGAATGAACTCGGTGACGCACCAGTCGATGCCGCCGACCCGGGTCAGCACGTCGCGAAGGATTTCATCGACCAATCCTTCCATGGGCGCCAGGGCGATCTGCATAGCGACTCTCTCGAAAAATGACTGAAGCCCGACAAGCACGGGAGGCGGCTGGAGCCGGTCACAGCCCCCGAAAACGGCGCGTAGTGTAACGGCGACCGACCAGCCAGGACAGCTACCGGTGAGCTGAACGTCCGACTGCCGCACGCAGTCCATTGCAATACCGATGCCTCGCCTGGAGCCCCAATGAGCCGACCTCTACTGACCGGCAGCCTGCTTGCACTGCTGCTGCCCGCGCCCGCGGCCCTCGCGACAACGCCCATCTCCGAGGGCGTACCGATCGATCCGGCAGCCAGCGCCAAGCTCATCGTCAGTCGCGACCGCAACGCGCCGAATGCCTGCGACTTGCAGTTGCGTGTCGACGAGCAGTTAGTGGTGCCAATACCCGCAGGCGAAAGCGTGACACTGGACGTACCCAGCGGCGAGCGCAGCGTCGTGCTCACGCCGTCGCGGGAAGGCTTCTGCGCGCAGATCGATCTGGTCAGCAGTCAGTCGATCCTGCTGCAGCCCGGCGAAGTGCGGCGCTATCAGGCGATCTACGAAGAGCAGAAACTGTTTCTGGCGCCGCAGCAGTAGTACCTAGGAACTCGGCAGCGCCTTGCCGTAGCCCTCGATGAACTCGGCGGGCATGCGTTTCGGCTTACCGGTGGATAGCTCGATGCAAACGAAAGTGGTTTTTGCGCGAAGCAGCGTAGCGCCGTCCTGCGGGCGAACCAGCTGGAAGCAGCGATCCATCTTCAAGCGCTGATCGGACTCGACGATCCAGGTGCCGATCAACAACGCCTGACCTTCGTAGGCGCTGCTCAGGTAGTCGATCTCGTGACGCACCACTGCCATGGCACGATCGAGGCGCCGGTACTCGACAAGATCCAGCCCGAGCGATTGCGAGTGGCGCCAGGCGCAACGCTCCAGCCAGGTGACGTAGACGGCATTGTTGGCATGCCCAAGGCCGTCGATGTCCTCACTGCCGACCAGCAGCTCGAGGGTGAATGGATTGGGGCGATCCCACTTCACGAATGACGCCCCGGACTGACGGCCAGCTCTCGTGCAGACCGTCGCGCAGCATCCATTGTCAGCCTCATACAACCTTCCTCTATCGACCAGCCCCTGTTCAGAGCCAGACATTAGGGGCTTTGGCTGCCGCCGCGCAAGCCGCATCTGAGACCATGCGCCTGGCCGGCACGCTTTTTCGAACGCACAAAAACAAAAGGGCCACTTCGTGAGAAGTGACCCTTAAAAATCCCGCAGAGCGGGCAAAAATGGCGTCCCCTAGGGGACTCGAACCCCTGTTACCGCCGTGAAAGGGCGGTGTCCTAGGCCACTAGACGAAGGGGACGAAACCTTCGAAGAACAAGGCCAGCACTAGGCTGGCCTGTCGTGGATTGGTGGAGCTAGACGGGATCGAACCGTCGACCTCTTGCATGCCATGCAAGCGCTCTCCCAGCTGAGCTATAGCCCCAGAACCTTTCGGTCTGGCTGCAATGCCGAAGCACTGCAGCTGGAAATAATGGCGTCCCCTAGGGGACTCGAACCCCTGTTACCGCCGTGAAAGGGCGGTGTCCTAGGCCACTAGACGAAGGGGACGCAAAGCCCTTCTTTACAACTCAACCTGTTCCGAGGAACCGGTTGTGGCTATCGAGATTGGTGGAGCTAGACGGGATCGAACCGTCGACCTCTTGCATGCCATGCAAGCGCTCTCCCAGCTGAGCTATAGCCCCATCTCGAGGACGGGGCGCATGTTAAGTGCGGCCCCGCACCCTGTCAACAAAATTTTAGCCGCTGATGCGTTTTTTTTCGCTGACATAACAAACACTTACCTATCCAACCCGGTGTATCGGCAGGGAAAACGACCGGTGGCCAGGTATCAGGCGATGCTGGCCAGGAGTTTTTCCCATTCCTTGTTCTCTTTCTTCGACACGCCACCGAGCAACTCGATGGCCTGGCGCAGACGAAAACGGGTGAGATCCGGACCGAGGATTTCCATGGCGTCGAGTACCGACACCGAACTGGCCTGCCCGGTGACGGCAGCGAACATCAGCGGCATGGCATCGCGCAGTTTCAGCTCCTGGTGTTCGACCACCGCCTGAATGCAGCCGGTGATGCGCTCTTTCTCCCACTGCCGCAGGGCCTCGAGCTTCCACAGGATCAGTTGCATGAGCTGGCGCACCTGATCGTCGGAGAGCTTCTTGTGAGCGAACAGCGCTTTGTCCGGCTGCACTGCGCCGGCAAAGAAGAAGCTGGCCAGGGGAGCGATCTGGCTGAAGGTTTCCACCCTGCCCTGTACATGCGGAGCGATCTGCATCAAGTAGTCGCTGTTGAACGCCCATTTCTGCACACCGGCGGCGAATTCTTCGACGCTCAGATCACGCATCCACTGACCGTTGAGCCAGGACAGCTTCTCCAGATCGAAAATCGGCCCACCCAGGGAAACACGCTGTACATCGAAGTTGGCGACCATCTCGTCCAGGGTGAACTTCTCGCGCTCGTCCGGCATGGACCAGCCCATGCGGCCCAGGTAGTTGAGCATCGCCTGAGGGAGGAAGCCCATGCGTTCGTAGAAGGTGATCGAGGTCGGGTTCTTGCGCTTGGACAGCTTGCTCTTGTCCGGATTGCGCAACAGCGGCATGTAGCACAGCTGCGGTTTTTCCCAACCGAAGTACTCGTACAGCAGGATCAGCTTGGGCGCCGACGGCAGCCACTCTTCGCCGCGCAGCACATGGGTGATCTTCATCAGGTGGTCGTCGACCACGTTGGCGAGGAAGTAGGTCGGCAGGCCATCGGTCTTCATCAGCACCTGCATGTCCATGCGATCCCACGGAATCTCGACATCGCCGCGCAGCATGTCGGGCACCACGCAGATACCCTCGCTCGGCACCTTCATGCGGATCACATGGGGCTCACCGGCAGCCAAGCGACGCTGCACGTCCTCTTCGGAAAGCAGCAGGCCACGACCGTCGTAGCGCGGCGTCTCGCCACGGGCGGTCTGTTCGGCACGCATCTGGTCGAGCTCTTCCGGGGTGCAGAAGCAGTAGAAGGCATGGCCCTTCTCGACCAGCTCCAGCGCGTACTTGCGATAGATCTCGCCGCGCTCGCTCTGCCGGTATGGACCATAAGGACCGCCAACGTCCGGGCCTTCGTTCCACTCGATACCCAGCCAGCGCAAAGCGTCATAGATCTGCTGTTCCGACTCGCGGGTCGAACGCACCTGATCGGTGTCTTCGATACGCAGGATGAACTCACCACCGTGCTGACGGGCGAAGCACAGGTTGAACAGGGCGATGTAGGCAGTGCCGACATGGGGATCGCCGGTTGGCGACGGTGCGATGCGAGTACGGACGGTGGTCATGGAAAATCCCGGGACAATGGGGCGAAAACCGGCATGAGGCAGGACCTGAAGGGTTTCCGCGGAAAGTGCGAATAGTAGCAGGGCCAGCCCCGATGGCTCCAGAGCGGCGCCCGCGCGGCCGTGAGCAGACCCTAGCCAGGATAGGCCTCGAAGCTGTCTGCCCGTGCCATCTGCCACATGCGCCCGTAGAACTCACCCTCGATATGCGCATTCAGTAGCGCGCCAGGCTTGAGGAATACATGCAACTGCGAGTAGAGCTTGATCTCGCTGGCCGACATGCGCCGCACCAGATGCCGTGCTTCGAGCTGCGACGGATGGCTCAGGCCTGCGGCCGCCAGCATCTCGGCGAGCCCCTTGAGGGTGTTGCGATGAAAACTGTGTACGCGCTCGGCCTTGTCAGGCACCACCAGCGCACGTTGCCGCAAAGCGTCCTGGGTCGCCACGCCGGTCGGGCACTTGTTGGTGTGGCAGCTCTGGCTCTGAATACAGCCCACAGCGAACATGAAGCCGCGGGCCGAATTCGCCCAATCGGCACCAAGCGCCAGAACGCTGGCGATGTCGAATGCACTGACGATCTTGCCGCTGGCGCCGATGCGAATCTTGTCGCGCAGACCACAGCCGACCAGGGTGTTGTGCACGAACAGCAGGCCTTCGCGCAGGGGCACGCCGATATGATCGGTGAACTCCAGAGGCGCGGCACCGGTACCGCCCTCTGCGCCGTCGATGACGATGAAGTCCGGCAGGACGCCACTCTCCAGCATGGCCTTGGCAATGCCCATGAACTCCCAGGGATGGCCCAGGCAAAGCTTGAAGCCCACCGGCTTGCCGCCGGACAGTTCGCGCAGTTGAGCGATGAACTGCATCATCTCCAGCGGCGTGGAAAAGGCACTGTGCCGTGAGGGTGACACGCAATCCTCCCCCATGGGCACGCCACGGGTAGCGGAAATCTCTTCGGTAACCTTGTGCTTGGGCAGGATGCCGCCATGGCCAGGCTTGGCGCCCTGGCTGAGCTTGATTTCGATCATCCGCACCTGAGGACTTTGTGCCTGGGTGGCGAAACGCTCGGGGTCGAACGCACCGGCCGCCGTACGGCAGCCGAAATACCCGCTGCCCAGCTCCCAGACCAGATCACCGCCGTGCTCGCGGTGATAGGGGCTGATACTGCCCTCCCCGGTGTCGTGATAGAAGTTGCCGCGCTTGGCGCCCTGGTTGAGCGCACGAATGGCATTGGCACTGAGCGAGCCAAAGCTCATCGCCGAAATATTGAATACCGACGCCTCGTAGGGCTGCCGGCATTGCGGCCCACCGATCATCACCCGGAAACCGCAAGGATCGCTGACCGGTGCCGGGCGCATGGAGTGGCTGATGAACTCATAGCCGGACTGATAGACGTTGATCAGGGTGCCGAACGGCTTGTCGGCGCCTTCGTTCTTGGCTCGCGCATAGACCAGCGAGCGCTGGGCTCGCGAAAATGGCAGCTCATCCTCGTCGGCCTCCAGCAGGTACTGGCGAATCTCGGGGCGAATGGCTTCGACCAGATAGCGGATATGGCCGAGAATCGGGTAATTACGGCGTACCGCATGGCGCCTCTGCAGCACGTCGGTGATGCCAACCAGGCTCAGAAAAGCACCGATCAGGGTGAACATCCATAGCCATTCATGGGCGCCAACCCATGGCAGGCTGGCCAGGGTAAAGAGCACACAGAAAGCAAAAAAGGCGTAACGGTTCAACAGCGACAGGCTCACGGGACATCCTTATCTTGAGTAAGGTTTCCCAAGCATACACCCCTGACAGCGGATGAGCGGTCGCCAAGCCCGCCTCGGTTCAGCGGCGGCTGGCAGCCAGGCCGAGCAGATAATCGTGCAGCGCCGGCACGGCCCGCTCGACACTGTCGCTGCAGCCGGCCCAGGAACAGGCCAGCATCAGGTTGCGCGGCAGGCCGAAATCCTCGATCAGGAAGCCCTCGGCGTCACGTCCCCGAGCGTCTCCAGGCAACCACTCACGCATGCTGCCCTGGGCCTGAAAGTAGGCCCAGACGGGCTTGCCGAGGGCTACCGCTGCACCGATTTCGAAGGCCGTCCCGGAGTCAGGCTCGAAGCCTCTGAACAGGTTCAGGTTGGCCAGCACGGCATCCGCCTCGCGGATCATCGCCAGGTTCAACCGACATATCTGCGCCGCGCATTCGGCTGGCGCGAGATCGGCCGCGACCTCGTTATCGAATGGATAGAGGCCCTGCATGCCTTGCTCACGGCACAGACGCTTCAGGTATTCGCCATGCTCGACCGCATCGCGCCTGAACACGTCGAAACCGGCCAGGTAGATACGCGGTTTGCCAACTCCACTCATACCGCCAGTAGCCGCTCACGGAGTTTCTGAATGTCGTCACGCATCTGCGCAGCTGCCTCGAACTCCAGATCGCGTGCCAACTGGTACATCTTCTCCTCCAGTTGACGAATACGCTTGGTGATCTCGGAAGGCGAGCGCAACTCGGCTTCGTAACGGGCGCTTTCTTCCGCCGCCTTGGCCATGCCCTTGCGTTTGTTGCTGCGCGCGCCAGGCACCACGGCCCCTTCGAGGATGTCCTTGACGTCCTTGAAGACGCCCTTGGGCACGATGCCGTTGGCCTCGTTGAAGGCCACCTGCTTCTCGCGGCGCCTTTCGGTTTCGCCGATGGCGCGCTCCATGGAGCCGGTCATGCGATCGGCGTAGAGGATGGCATGACCATTGAGGTTACGCGCCGCTCGGCCAATGGTCTGGATCAGCGACCGCTCGCTGCGCAGGAAGCCTTCCTTGTCGGCATCGAGAATCGCCACCAGCGCCACTTCGGGCATATCCAGGCCCTCGCGCAGCAGGTTGATGCCGACCAGCACGTCGAAGGTGCCGATACGCAGATCACGGATGATTTCCACCCGCTCCACGGTGTCGATGTCCGAATGCAGGTAGCGCACCTTGACGCCGTGATCACCCAGGTAGTCGGTCAGGTCCTCGGCCATGCGCTTGGTCAGCGTGGTGACCAGCACGCGCTGCTCGAGGGCGACACGCTTGTGAATCTCCGAAAGCAGGTCATCGACCTGGGTGCGCGCCGGGCGCACCTCGACTTCGGGGTCGACCAGACCGGTCGGCCGCACCACCTGCTCGATCACCCGGCCGGCATGTTCGGCCTCGTAGGGCCCAGGCGTGGCAGAGACGAAGATGGTCTGCGGGCTGGCTGCCTCCCACTCTTCGAAACGCATCGGCCGGTTATCCAGCGCCGACGGCAGGCGGAAGCCGTACTCGACCAGGGTTTCCTTGCGCGAGCGGTCGCCTTTGTACATCGCGCCGACCTGCGGCACGCTGACGTGGGACTCGTCGATCACCAGCAAGGCCTCGGCGGGCAGATAATCGTAGAGCGTCGGCGGTGGCGCCCCCGAATCGCGCCCCGAGAGGTAGCGCGAGTAGTTTTCGATGCCGTTGCAGTAACCCAGCTCGAGGATCATCTCCAGATCGAAGCGGGTGCGCTGTTCGAGGCGCTGCGCTTCGACCAGTTTGTTGGCGCCACGCAGGTAGTCCAGACGATCCTTGAGCTCGACCTTGATCTTCTCCATCGCCTCGAGCAGCGTGTCGCGCGGCGTCACGTAGTGGCTCTTGGGGTAGAAGGTGAAACGCGGCAGGCGGCTGATCACTTCGCCGGTCAGCGGATCGAAGGCGCTGATGTTCTCGACCTCGTCATCGAACAGCTCGACGCGGATCGCCTCCAGGTCGGATTCGGCCGGAAAAATATCGATGACATCACCGCGCACCCGGAAGGTTGCGCGGGCGAAATCCATGTCGTTGCGGGTGTATTGCAGCTCTGCCAGGCGGCGCAGTAGCGCACGCTGATCCATCTTGTCGCCCCGGTCGAGGTGCAGCACCATTTTCAGGTACTCCTCGGGACTGCCCAGACCGTAGATCGAGGAAACGGTACAGACCACGATGACGTCCTTGCGCTCGATCAGCGCCTTGGTCGCCGACAGGCGCATTTGCTCGATGTGGTCGTTGATCGACGCATCCTTCTCGATGAAGGTGTCCGACGACGGCACATAGGCCTCGGGCTGGTAGTAGTCGTAGTAGGAGACGAAGTACTCCACCGCGTTGTTCGGGAAGAACGACTTGAATTCGCCATACAGCTGCGCGGCCAGGGTCTTGTTCGGCGCCAGCACCAGCGTTGGTCGTTGTACCTTGGCAATGACGTTGGCGATGCTGAAGGTCTTGCCGGAGCCCGTCACGCCGAGCAGCGTCTGGTGCGACAGGCCTGCCTCCAGGCCCTCGATCATCTGCCGGATCGCCTCGGGCTGATCGCCGGCGGGCTGGAAACGGGTGACCAGTTGGAACTCGGACATAAATACCTCAAAAGGCTGTGACGCCGCGAAAGAGCTGGCGTCATACCTGGTGTACGCTGTCGCGACACAGAATATGGGCCGCTATACTAACGGCCCGCTTGCGCAACCCCTAGTCTCAGTTGCCGGGGTTGCTCTAAGAACGTAAATCGGTTTCTAAACCCACCCTCACTACAGAGCTGCCGCCCTCATGAGTCTGTTCTCCGCCGTCGAAATGGCTCCGCGCGATCCTATCCTGGGCCTCAACGAAGCATTCAACGCCGATACACGCACGGACAAGGTCAACCTTGGCGTGGGTGTCTACACCAACGAAGAAGGTCGCATTCCCCTGCTGCGTGCCGTGATCGAAGCGGAAACCGCATTGACCGCCGCCCACGCACCCCGTGGCTACCTGCCGATCGAAGGCATCGCTGCCTACGACAAGGCCGTGCAGAAACTGCTGCTGGGCAACGACTCGCCACTGATCCAGCAAGGCCGCGTGATCACTACCCAGGCCATCGGCGGCACCGGCGCTCTGAAAACCGGCGCTGATTTTCTCAAGCGCCTGCTCCCCGACGCGACCGTCGCCATCAGCGACCCGAGCTGGGAAAACCACCGCGCGCTGTTCGAAACCGCTGGTTTCCCAGTGCGCAACTACCGCTATTACGATGCCTTCAGCAATGGCGTCAACCGTGGCGGCCTGCTCGAAGACCTGAAGAACCTGCCGGCTCGCTCCATCGTCGTCCTGCATGCTTGCTGCCACAACCCTACCGGTGTCGATCTGACGCCCGAAGACTGGCAAGCGGTGCTGGAAATCGTGCGCGAGCGTGAACATGTGCCCTTCCTCGATATCGCCTATCAGGGTTTCGGCGACGGTATTGAAGAAGACGCCGCCGCGGTGCGTTTGTTCGCCCAATCTGGCCTGACCTTCTTCGTCTCCAGCTCGTTCTCCAAATCATTCTCGCTGTACGGCGAGCGTGTCGGCGCCCTGACCATCGTCACCGGCGACCAGGAAGAGACCGGCCGCGTGCTGTCGCAGGTCAAACGCGTGATCCGCACCAACTACTCCAACCCGCCGACCCATGGCGCCAGCGTAGTCGCTGCCGTACTCAACAGCCCTGAGCTGCGCGTGATGTGGGAAACCGAACTGGGTGAAATGCGCGATCGCATCCGCACCATGCGCCTGGCCATGGTCGAGCAACTCGCTGCACTGAACGCCAAGCGCGACTTCAGTTTCGTCGCCGAACAGCGTGGCATGTTCTCCTACTCGGGGCTGACCACCGAACAGGTCGAGCGCCTGCGTAGCGAGTTCGGCATCTACGCCGTGGGCACCGGCCGCATCTGCGTGGCCGCACTGAACACCCGCAACCTGCCAGTCGTCACCAAGGCCATCGCCGAAGTGCTTTGAGTGGCTGGAGGGGAAGCAGGCAGATGCTTGACTTCCCCTTCGTAATCAGTAGGATACGCGTCGTTGTTCCGCGATAGCTCAGTCGGTAGAGCAAATGACTGTTAATCATTGGGTCCCTGGTTCGAGTCCAGGTCGCGGAGCCAAATTCAAGAAACCCGGCCAATCGGCCGGGTTTTTTATTGCCTGCGACTCTCCCAGGGACTGCATCCCAGGCTATTCGCTTCGCTCACTCCCACGGTGCCGCGCTGAAGCGCGTTCAAACGTAGGGTGGGCTTCAGCCCACCCATACCGCCAAGCGCGAGGAGCGACCTGATAATTCGTTCACGCCACGGACAAGCTGGCGATAGCGGATATTCGATGTGGTGGGCTAAAGCCCACTCTACTGCACTCACTCCCACGGGGCCGCGCTGAAGCGCGTTCAAACGTAGGGTGGGCTTCAGCCCACCAATATCGCCAAGCGCGAGGAGCGACCTGATAATTCGTTCACGCCACGGACAAGCTGGCGACAGCGGATATTCGATGTGGTGGGCTAAAGCCCACCCTACTGCACTCACTCCTACGGGGCCGCGCTGAAGCGCGTTCAAACGAAGGGTGGGCTTCAGCCCACCCATACCGCCAAGCGCGAGGAGCGACCTGATGATTCGTTCACGCCACGGACAAGCTGGCGACAGCGGATATTCGATGTGGTGGGCTAAAGCCCACCCTACAGCGGGGGTAGCGACGCCTGGCTTGGTGGTGTAGCTGGCGCGTAACCCACCATACGATAGCTGCCTAGAACGCATGCAGGACTACGGCACGCTTTCAGAGCGCTTGCTCGCGCTCAGCTCGCGTAGAGATAGGCCTCGACATCCATACCGGCGTCACGCATCTGCGCAAGCTTGTAGCGCAACGTGCGGGGGCTGATGCCGAGGCGCTCCGCGGCTTCCTTGCGGCGGCCTCGCTCGGCGCGCAGGATGTCGATGATCACCTGATACTCACGGCGGCGCAGATCCTCACCCAGCGCCCCATCCGCCACGACAGGCTCAGGCGCAGATGGCGCTGCCATGCTCTGCACCACAGCCAACTGCGGCTGGGCGACCTGGGGCGGCTGAGCGAGGCCGATCGGCGCGGTCAGACACAGGTCGTGAGGCTCGATGACGCCATTTTGCTGAAGAATGACCGCACGCTGGATGGCGTTGTCCAGCTCACGCACATTACCCGGCCAGGGATGGCTGGTCAGGCAGGCGACCGCCTGAGCGGAGAGGCGCAGCGGCGCCAGATTCATCTTGCCGACGTACTTGGCCAGCAGTCGCTCCGCCAGGGGCAGGATATCCGCCGGACGCTCACGCAGTGGTCGCCAGGCCAGTGGAAATACCGAGAGGCGGTAGAACAGATCCTCACGGAACCGCCCTGCCGCGACCTCAGCAGCCAAGTCACGGTTGCTGGTAGCAAGCACCCGAATATCCAGACTGATCGGCTTGCGCGCCCCGACCCGCTCGACCTCGCGCTCCTGCAGCACACGCAGCAGCTTGGCCTGCAGGGCGAGCGGCATCTCGGAGATCTCATCGAGCAGGATAGTGCCGCCCTCGGCCAGCTCGAACTTGCCCGGCGCACTGGCAACGGCTCCCGTGAACGCGCCCTTCTCGTGACCGAACAGAGTGGCTTCGAGCATGTTGTCCGGAATCGCTGCACAATTGATGGCCACGAACGGTCCAGCCGCGCGCGGCGACTGTTGATGGAGATAACGGGCCAGCACTTCCTTGCCGGTACCGGACTCCCCCGTGATCAGCACGGTGGAATCGCTACGTGCCACCCGCGCAGCCAGCTCCAGCAATTGTAGGCTGGCTGGTTCACGTGCCACGGGCCCGTCTTGCTCGAGCCCACCCGCACGGCCCAAGGCATGCCGTGCGACCAGCGCCAGCAGCACCTTGGGCTCGAACGGTTTGACCAGGTAATCGGCCGCACCGCGGCGTATCGCCTCGACCGCACGCTCCACAGCCGCGAACGCCGTCATCAACAGAACCGGCAATTGAGGCTGGCGCTCACGAATCGCAGCCAGCAGCCGATGGCCGTCCATGCCAGGCATGTTCACGTCGCTGATCACCAATCCGAAGGGTTCCTCGGCGATGGCAACCAGCGCCGCTTCGGCGCAGTCGACCGCTCGATAGTCATAGCCACCCAGCTCAAGGGTATCGGCCAGGGCCTCGCGCAGCGCGCGGTCGTCTTCAACCAGCAGGACTTTGGCAGCCATGGTCACTCCTGAATCGTGGGATGCGCTGACTTGATCAGCGGCAAAATCAACAAGGCACAGGTACCACGCCCTGGCCGCGAATGCAGTTGCAGCTCACCCTGGTGAGCTCTGGCAACGGCCTTGACCACTGCCAGCCCAAGGCCGGTTCCGGTGGTTTTGGTGGTGAAGAACGGTTCGCCCAGACGCGCCAGGGTTGCATCGTCGATACCGGGCCCGTTGTCACTGATGCACAAGCGCAAGGTGTCGCCACGCACATAGGCATGAACCTTGAGGCGCGCGCCCTGCCCCGCCGCCTGAATGGCGTTTTCCACCAGATTGAGCAGCGTGCCGACCAACGTGTCGCGGTTACACAACAGCTCGCCGCGCCAGGCGTCGCACTGCCAGCGCACGTCCACACCCTGCACCAGCGACTCGCCTGAGCGCCTGAACGCATCGAACAGCTGGCCCGGGGACAGACGATCCGACAGCGGCAGCTCACCACGGGCAAACACCAGCATGTCGCGCACCTGATGCTCCAATTCGTGCAGCCGCTCCTTCAGGCGACCTGCGAAACGCTGCTGCTGCTCCACCGGCAACACCTGATCGGTCAGGTGACTGGCGTATAGCAGCGCGGCGGACAACGGCGTACGCACCTGATGCGCCAGGGAGGCAACCATGCGCCCGAGGGCGCTCAGGCGTTCGTGGCGAGATAACTGATCCTGCAGACGACGGGTTTCCGTCAGGTCGGTAAGCAGGACCAGTTGCCCTGGTTCGCCCTGCAGCGAGCGCGTGGATATCGACAGACGCCGGCCATCGGTCAGCGAGATCTCATGACCATCGTCCTGTCGAGGCGCAAAACGCTGCGCGATCACTTCACGCCAGAGCCTGCCGAGCAGCGGCTCACCGAGCATGTCACGGGCAACGGGATTGGCCTCACGCACGACGCCGTGGCCATCGATCACCACCACGCCTCCGGGCAGCAGATCCAGCAGACTTTGCAGGCGATGAGCGAGGCGCTCTTTCTCGTTCAACTCCTGAACGCGCTGCTCACTGACCTGGGCCAGTTGACCAGTCAGTTCATTGACGCGATTTTCCAGAAGGCTGTAAGAGCTGCCAAGCCGACTCGACATCTGCTCGAACAAGGCCAGCGACTGCTCCAGATCCCCACGTTCCGCCCGCGCGGGCGCCGTGGGTTCGATCTGGGCATGTAGATGCGGGCTTGGTTTCATTGCGCTCTCTCGCGTGGCGAGCCGTCATGGAACGGTCAGTTGCCAAGGAGATAGCAATACTCATGCCTGAAAATAAAAACCTTTATTTTCAGGCAGATAGGGATTCATTGAGCGGGGCGCCGTCAATCGACTGACTGACAGGTCGTGCATTCTTGCACTGCCAGGAATCTGGCCCAAGGGCGGCAGCAGATCGCTGAGCCGCCATCTCGCTTCGGCCAGCGACCTACTCGTCGCCGGCCTCGTCCTCGCGCCGGCTCATGCCGTACTTGCGCATCTTCTCCACCAGGGTGGTACGACGAATGCGCAGCCGCTCGGCAGCACGCGCCACGATCCCGCCAGCGTCATCCAGCGCCTGCTGAATAAGACCCTGCTCCAGATTACCGAGGTAATCCTTCAGGTCCAGCCCCTCGGCAGGCAGCATGGCCGACGACCCCAGGCTTGGCGAAGCGGAGGTCAATACCGCACGCTCATCGAGCTCCTCGCGCAGGCTGGCCGCCATTTGCTCGTCTTCATCATCCACATGGCGGAATTTCTTCGGCAGCTCGCCAACGCCAATGACCCCATAGGGGTGCATGATCGCCATGCGCTCGACCAGGTTGGCCAGCTCACGGACGTTGCCCGCCCAGTCATGTCGGCAGAGCGACATGATCGCTGCCGAATTGAATCGAATGGAGCCGCGCTTCTCGTGCTCCATGCGCGAAATCAATTCGTTCATCAGCAACGGAATATCTTCGATGCGCTCACGCAACGGCGCCATCTCGATGGGGAACACGTTGAGACGGTAATACAGATCCTCACGGAAACTGCCACCCTCGATCATGTTCTCGAGGTTCTTGTGCGTCGCGGCGATGATTCGTACATCGGCATTCTGGGTCTTGTTGCTGCCCACACGCTCGAAGGTGCGCTCCTGCAACACACGCAGCAACTTGACCTGCATAGGCAGCGGCATGTCGCCAATCTCGTCGAGGAACAGCGTACCGCCATTGGCCAGCTCGAAACGCCCGGCACGGCTGGTGATTGCGCCGGTGAAGGCACCCTTCTCATGGCCGAACAGTTCACTTTCCAGCAATTCCGCGGGAATCGCGCCGCAGTTCACTGGCACGAAGGGCGCTTCACGGCGCTTGGAATGGTAATGCAGGTTGCGCGCAACCACTTCCTTGCCGGTGCCCGACTCGCCGAGGATCAGCACGCTGGCTTCGGTATCGGCCACCTGCTGCATCATCTGCCGCACCTGCTGAATGGCCCGACTGGTGCCTACGAGGCTGCGAAACAGGTTCGGCTCGCGCTGCCGACCACGCTCGCGAGCCTGGTCGTACATTTCGCGGTACACCTGGGTACGGTGCAGAGAATCCAGCAGCTTGTTGTAGCTGGGCGGCATTTCCAGCGTGGCGAGCACGCGACGGCGAAATTCTTCCGGCCATTCGGTGATGGCATGCTCGTCGATCAGCAGCACAGGGAGAAACTCATCCCATGCAGCGAACTGCTTGAGCAGGTCCAGGGCTCCACCCTTGAGCCGGACCTCGCCGAGCAATACGCCAAGCACGACTCTGCTGGATTCCAACTGATCGGCCATCTCGCGCCAATCGCCACTGCCGCAGGCCAGATGATCCTCGCCGAGAAAATTGAGGATCACCGATACATCACGGCGTCGCTCGAGGTTGTCATCAATCAGCAGGAGTTTGGTTTCACGCCACATAGTTGGTCTGGCCCAGAAAGAAAAAGCCACCTAACGCCTTTTAGCGCCAGCATTTGGCCAGCAGTTAAGACAATTATTGGCGCTTAGTCAATTTTATGGCGTGTTTTTTTGTTAACTAAAAAATTGGCGGGGTGATATTTCGCGACAGCTGGTGGATTCATCCCGGTGCAGGGGTGAAGTCATGCGATGACGGGCAAGGCGCGGATCGCCTCGGCCCATGATCTGATTAGGCAGATCAGCCGAACAGCTGATAGACCTTAGCGCCTTGTTGCGACTGATTCAATTGAATCAACTCACCGGCCAGCCGCTGACGTTCGACCTGACAGGCACTCACCAGATCCTTGTACAGATCCAACAGTTCCTGCATACGAGCGCGCAAGGCGCCGTCGTCATCCGCGGCATCGACCATTGCCTCTTCAACAGCCTGGCGGCACTGCAGGTCCAGTTCACCGATGGCAGCCCAGTCCTGGGTGGACAACGCCTGACGCATGGCGCTACCGGTGCTCTGCAAGCGCTGAACAGATGTATTCACGGGGATGCTCCTTTCACGCGTGCCTGTCACTGGGCGATTGCGTCCCAGCCGGTTTTTACATTACGCAGCAGACCGGCAACTTCATCGAGCGGCTCGACGCTGTTCTTCAGATTAGCTTCGAGCAAACGACGGGTCATGTAGTCGTACAGGTTATCCAGATTCTCGGCCAGTTCGCCACCCTGCTCCAGGTTCAGACCAGCACGCAGGCCACCGATGATGCCGATGGCCTTGCCGATCAGTTCACCCTTCATCGCGAACTGCTCACGCTCCATGGCACCACGCGCCTGAGCCAGACGAGTCAGGCCACCTTCCATCAACATCTGGATCAGACGATGCGGACTGGCATCGACGGCCTGAGCCTGAGTGTTGACGTTTTGATACTGACGCATAGCGGCCATGGCGTTCATGCTGATGTACTCCAGTGTACAGCGGGAATACTTAATGTATCGGCATGGCGGGCGTGAGCTTTAGCGGGGATTAATCATTAATGTAGATTCCAAGTCACACCATGAAACTGGCTGTCACCGAAGAGCGCACACGCTCGGACAACCAGAAATGGTGGCTCGCGCTGGAGCGCAACGACTCAACCGCCATGAGTAGGCGGCCTGCTCACTCTGGGGGAGGCAGTATGGCCGATCGCGGCAGAGCGGCTCAGCTTGCAGTGGGCTCGACCTCTGGGCCAATCGCTTTCCAGGCATCACGGATCTGCGTCAGCAATTCCTGCACTTCTTCCAACCTGCGCGGCGTCTCGTCGAGCGCTACGCCAACCAATCGGCGGTTGATGTAGTCATACAAGTTGTCGAGATTCTGCGCCAGCTCGCCGCCGAGCTCCTTGTCCAGGCTCGACTGCAGTACCGAGATGATGGAGATCGTGCCGCTGACCGCCTCACCGCGTAACCCGGGATTAGCCTGCTGCTGTGCCAGCAGCGCCAGTGAGATTCGCTCGATGGCGCCATCCAGAAGGAGGTGTACCGCCTGATAAGGCGTAACGACCTGACTGGTTTTGACGCTTTTGTAAGTATCGATAGGACCGTTCATTTAGCTACTCTTCTTCACTACACCGGGCAGACTGGAAAGCGTGTTCTGCAGCTGACTGCTGGTACCATTCAACTGACCGACCAGAGCGTCCATCGCGTTGAACTGAGCAAGCAAGCGCTTCTGCATACTATCGACACGCAGCTTGAGATCTTCGGTTTGCTTCTTGATATCGGTTCGGGTGGACTCCAACGCCTGCATACGCTGCGAAAGGATGCCGCCCGTCTGGCTGTATGCAGCGACCTGGCCATCGAGACGCTTCGCCAAGCCGGTATCACCAAGGAAAAATGACCCGACCGCATCGAAATTGCTTTTCAGTGCGGCATCGAGCTTGGTGTCCTCTATTTTCAGCGTACCGTCCTTCTGGGTGGTAATGCCCAGATCCGCCAGCACCTTCACACCATCACCGCCAACAGGGTTCACCAACTCGTTGCGAATACCGCCAAGCAGATTTCGAACGGTCGAGTCCCCTATAAGACCACCGACCAACGGCGTTCCATCCTCACCGACCTTGGTGACGCGGGTCAGATCGTTGGTGGTATTGATCAGCTTGTTATAGGCATCGACGAATTTCTTGATACCTGCTTTGACGCCGGCATTGTCCTCACCGACCTTGAGGGTCAGTGGCTTGTCCTTTTCGGTTGCCGCAAGCAACTCGAAGCTGACGTCAGCGATCGCACCCTTGATCGAGTTGGTCGGGCTGGTAAGCGCAAGACCATCGATGGAGAACTTGGCATTGGCCGCCTGGACGATAAATCCGGCAGCGGAGTCATCACCCGTAGCGAGCTTGTTACGACCATCGACACTGAGACCGGCAAGATCGCCACTGCCGGAAACGATGACGTCCTTGCCCTCGCCCGTCTCGTTACCACTGAAAACCAGGCGAGACTTGCCACTGGCAGGATCGTTGATCGTGCTGACGGTTACACCCTTCCCCTTCAACGCGGTATTGAGCTGGTCACGAATACTGGCAAGGTCAGACCCTGCGGTAATCTTCACATCGATAGCGGTACCGCTTTCGCCGAGCTTGACGCTCAGCGTCTCGTCGCCAGCTCCACTCTTGAAGGTGCCGTCCAGAGCTTTCGTCGCTACCTTGCTGGCCGAAGCGAGACTGTCCACGGTCACCTGGTAGTTGCCAGCTGATGCCGTCTTACCGGCAGTGGCCGTCAGCGCACTGGCGTTGGATGACGTGGCAGTACGTTTCTCGAACAGCGTCGCACTGTTGAGATCCTTGAGCGAGGTCTGGAATTCGCCGAGCGCGCTGTTCAGTTGCCCCAAGCCGGACAGCTTGGTGGTCGTCGACGTCGACAGGCGCGCCAGCTGCGCTTCCTTGGGCGCCTTCTCGGCGTTGACCATCGCCGTAACCAAATCAGAGATGGGCAGCCCTGAGTTGATGCCTGTCGAAACTCCACCAATAGCCATAATCTACTCCGTCACGATATTGACGCTCATGCGTGAAAGTTCATTCAGTCCCATCCTGCATTCAAAAACCGAGCCATGTCAGGCCTCGGCCTTGAACAGGAGACTGCGCACCTCTTCCAGACTCTCTGCCAAACGCAATGCCTCTTCAGACGGCAATTGGCGAATGACATCACCTGAAGCACGGTCGGTGACCTTGACCACAACCCTGCCGCTCGAGTCGTCGACGCTGAAATTGAGATCACGCCGAATGTTCTGTACGAAACTCTGGATGGACGTGACAGCATTATCCACCTGCTCGTACATCTGCCCCGCATCTTCAGCCGCGGCCTGCCCCTGACGCACAGCAGGCTGGTCACTAGACGCTTCTGAAGAAGCTGCCGCCCCGGCATACGCAGCAGGTACAGACGTACCTGTGGGCTTTGCCAGTACTGGCGACAAACTATTTATTGCGATGTCCATTTCTTTTACCTCGCAAGGCAAAACGGGGAGAAGCGCTATGCACTTCCCCCCGGAGTTTAGAGCAGCCTAGCCGACTTGGCTTACTGCAGGAGGCTGAGCACCGCCTGCGGCAGCTGGTTGGCCTGAGACAGGATCGCAGTACCGGCCTGTTGCAGGATCTGGTTCTTGGTCAGGTTCGCGGTTTCTGCCGCGAAGTCCGTATCCTGAATCCGACCACGTGCAGCCGAAACGTTCTCTGCGATGTTCTGCAGGTTGCCGATGGTGTTCTCGAAGCGGTTTTGCACGGCACCGAGGTCGGCACGTTGCTTGTCGATCGCTTGGATAGCCTGGTCGATGACGATTACCGACTCCTGGGCACCTTGTACGGTGCTGACGTCGATGTTGGTCATCTCCGTTTCGGTGACAGCTGCCGCGGCGGTATAACCACCGTTGGTGATGCCGGCAACAGAACCGCTGACACTGAGGGCAGACAGCGCGTTGGCGGTGCCTTCGGTGTTTTGACCAGAAACCAGCGTGGTCACACCAGCATCATCCACGAACGCACCTACACCGATGTTCGCATCGTTGATGGCAGTTGCAACGGACTGGCTGAACTGAGCAGCAGTCGCGCCGCTAGCCACGCTGACTTCAACAGAGAAGTCGGTGCCATTCACAGTGCCGGCAACGGTAACGGTGCCCGAAGCGGAAGCGGTACCAGTAGCAGCAGCCACTGAGCCTTCGTAGTACTTGCCCTTCAGCGACGACGTGCTCATTTCGTCGATTTTTACGCTGATGGTTTCGTTGGCCGCGCTACCTACCTGGAAGGTAGTGGTGCCGAAATTGCCATCCAGCAGTTTCTTGCCACCGAAGGTGGTGGTGTTGGAAATACGGTTCAATTCTTTCTTGAGCTCGGTCACTTCCGAGTTCAGTGCTTTACGCTCGCCTTCGCTGTTCGAGCCGTTGGCCGACTGCAGGGACAAGTCACGCATACGCTGCAGGATGGTGGTCGACTGCTGCAGTGCGCCTTCAGCGGTCTGCGCCATGGAGATGCCGTCGTTGGAGTTCTTCACCGCAACGTTCAGGCCGTTCACCTGGCTGGTCAGACGGTTGGCGATTTGCAGGCCAGCCGCGTCGTCCTTGGCACTGTTGATGCGCGAACCGGTCGACAGGCGCTGCAGGGAGGTGTTGAGCGCGTTGGACGAGGTGTTCAGGTTACGCTGAGTGTTCAACGACGCAATGTTGGTGTTTACGGTCAAAGCCATGATGTTTGTCCTCCATCGGACACTAACGTGTTTGCCTGGGCTTGCGACTCTGGCCTGCAATGCTCAGGCAACATTGAGTTCGCTTTCATACTCTTTATCGACCTGAATCTGCGAAGCTTTAGGAGAGAAGTTGATTTTTTTGCGGCTCCCTTGACAACCCTGGAGCCATGACCCCTCAACTTCCGCCTGAACATCATATCGGCGCTTGTTTTGAATTCTTGAGCCTGACAATAAATCCGCGCCAGAGCATCGACACCTCAGTCAGGCAACCACGCTTTTTGCCAGGCAATCAGGTTGTCTCCCTCAAGCATCCAGTCACGCATGACCTGCTGGTGCAACATATCGCCGGCACGGGCCGTTGCGTCCAGATCGGCAAGGTGCATCCTTATTGCATCTACCCAGTCCCGATAACGGTTCTTCACACGGGTTACCGACAGATTTCCCTGGTAGCTGCGCACATCACTGCAGACCACTGGAAATCCGCAAGCGCCATACTCGAGCAGGCGAAGGTTACTCTTGCACTCGTTGAACAGGTTTTCTTCCAATGGGGCCACTGCCAGATCCAGGTTGAGCGCTGCCAGTGCCTGCGGATAGGCATTGATGTCTACCCCCTGGTGAATCTCCTTGACAGCGGGCCGCAGTTTTTCCGGGCACATGCCCATGAACACCCAGTCGACCTCATCGGCCAGCGCGATTACCACATCGGCGATCATGTCCAAGTCGCCGGTGTGCCCCACGCCTCCCGCCCAGCCAACCCTCGGTTTCCGCGAGCGGATGCGCGAAGTGACAAGCCCTTTCCACCAGGCAGGAGGCAAGCAATTCTCGATAACCCGGATGTCATCATGCAAACCACTACAAGCCTCTGCCAGTGCCTGAGTCGACACGACGAAGCGATCCACATAGCCCAACCCGCGGCGCATGGACTTCAAAATGTCCTTCGGCATCTGAGCACGGTGAATACTTTTTACCGGCAGATTCGGCAGATAGTCATCGAGCTCGTAGACCTTTAGTGCGCGTGAGAATGCCTGCATGCGGCGCATCGCATCGAAGCGCTCATCACCAATCTGTTTCTGCAAGATGATGACATCAGGCTCGTAGCGCTCCAAATCCGTCACATGCATGAGGCCTGGGGACAATCCTCCTTCGACCAGCCCCGCCTGCTGCAAGGCGCTAAATGGCTGGATCACTCGATAGTGCCCCGAACCATAGTTGTCGGACGGGTGAGCGAGCACCGTTGGCAAAGGTTTCCACGACGCCAATGGCCGCCATGACAGGGCAGTATCGGCCAGCCTGAACCCACCCGGCTGAGAGAGGGAGAAATTCGGGTTGTAGGCAGGATCCCGTGCCAGCACGGGCAGCCACTTGGCATACATGGCATCGTGCTCAGTTGTGCTGCCCCGGGTCAGGTCTGCTGGGTCAAGCATCAACTGGGAGAACGGCGTCCACACCGTCAGATAACCGGCCTGTCTCGCTTTCAGACATAGGTCAGCCCCTGCGTAGCGCAGGGGTACATCGCTTTCGCTCAGCCCCCCCAATTGCAGGTACAACGCTTTTTCCACCAGCAGGCAGTCATGCCCCACGGCGCTGCTGTTCTGTACCACCTGTAAGCGCTGCATATAACCAGGCGCATCCAGCGCCTCACCAGCATACGGCTTGCCCAGCGGCCCCTGGAGCCCCAGGATCAGGCTAGCCTGAGCGATTTTTCCATCGGCCGACAGAAGCTTGGCGCCTACGCAGCCCACTTCCGGACGTTGCGCATGGTTCAGCAACTCATCGAGCCAGTCATCACTGATCGCAGCCGCATTGGTTGAGAGCAGAAGCAGGTAGTCTCCATAAGCCTGCTGAGCAGCCTGATTAAGCAGCGCCTGAGGCTCCAGCAGCTCGCTACTGGCAGGCAGTACCCTGACACGGGCTTCGCCAAGCGAGGCTAACGCACTGAGCCATGCACCGATCTCTTCTGCCTGGAGAGAATGCTGAATCAACAGCAATTCGTAGTTCGAGTAGCGGGTGTTCTCAAACACACTCTCTACACAGCGCTGCAGGTGTTCGAGGCGCTCGCCAGGAAGAATCAAAAAGGATACGAGAGGCGATTGCCCATGACCGTAGTCGATTCTGTAGCGCCCCGGTTTCGCCGAGGCTACAGCCGCATACGAGTAGCCACGCTGCTGCAGATGCTGGGTGATTGCCTGCTGTTCGGCCTCGTTGTCGGCAAGCGCAGGCGCCTCTGTGATCAGCAAGGGTTCAGCCACATGGCCCAAGCCATCGAGGCCACCCTCGTTGATCAACCTGAGAATCAGCTCCAGCTCCGGGGCATGCTCGAAGGCAGGGTCGAACCCTCCAGCCGCCACCACGACATCCCTGCGGAACAACCAATGCCTGGCCATTCCCGCCGGGAAACTCAAGAGATAGTCAAGATTGAAAGCAGGGCGCAACGCAGCAGCCAACTGCCCGTCCTGGCGAAACATTTCGTCGCAGTAGATTGCACGGCAATCAGGAGCTGTAAGCAACTCCAGCCCGGCCATCATAAGGCCTGAGGGTGTCAGCTCGTCCCCTGCACGAACCAGAACGCACCAGTCGAAAGACGAGGCCTGCAGCATCTCGTTGAGAGGCACGATCCATTGATCGGGTCGCACCGCTACGGTCTGAGAGGTTATTGAAGACTTCGGAATTTCTTCAGCACAGCTCAGCACGAACGCCTGCACGTTCTCATAGTTCTCGCGGGTGCTTTGCAGAGAGGCAAGCGTTAGCGCCAACGCTGCGCTATCTCCCTGCAAGTCCAGAATCAGAACACCGAAGTGTGCCGCCTCACCTTGACCTTGCAGGCGCTCATCCACCAGTTTTTTCTGAGTGGGTGTCAACGTGCGCTTTTTCAGCCAAGCCAGCATGCTTGGCGTGGTGCGGACAACGTCGACATCACCTCCAAGACGCTGCAGCAGCGCTGCCCTGCCTGCAATCACCGCGGCACTGCCGGTGTCGCTGTGGCGCCGGTAAATTTCCCGGTACAACGACGGATAGTCCTTGAGCGCCTGCTCAGAGCGACGAGCGGGAGCCGACTCGTCAGCGCGCATGCGTACCTGCACGGTTTCCTGTTGCAGATGATGGAAAGGCAACCGAGCGGCAAGCCGCTGCAGAAAATCCCAGTCCTCCAGACCTGACAAGGTCTCGTCGAAGTCGCCGACCTCCAAAGCCACGGAACGCGGCCAGGCAAAGGTATTGACCGGAATGTAGTTGTCTACCAGCAGGCGCTCACGTGAATAATCACCATGGGTATAACGACTCTCCTGGTTGAGAATGTGGCGCCCCCCGTTCTCGAGTCGCTCGGCAATGAACAAAGCGTCGCTGTACACCACCTCCCCCGGATGCTCCTGTAGCCCACTCGCCAGCACCTGAAGGTGCTCTGGCAGAAAAATGTCGTCGTCGTCCAGATAGACCAGGTACTGACCGCGAGCCAGGCGATGGGCTGCGTTGCGCGCCCCAGCAGGCCCCGTATTGCGGCCCTGGCGTAAGTAGGTAATACAACAGGAGTACTGATTCAGGAGCGACTCGACACCTTCTCCGTGGTCATTCACGAGAATGACCTCGAAATCCTTCAAGGTCTGCCTCGCGATGCTGTCAAGGGCATCCTTGAGCAGATCGGGTCGGTTGTAGGTCGTGAGGATAATGGAAAAGAGTGGATACTCGCCTCGCATGGCTTGGGCCTGTAGCCGCTCACACAAACGCTTTGCTCGCTCGCCCAATGGCGTATGGCGTTCCTGAGGATATAGCGCCATACGCCTTTCGATGTGTGCTAACACCTCTCGCTCTCGCCCCTTGAGCAGCTGCTGCGCATTGCGCTCAAAGACACCTTCGACTATTGCGAGATGGCCTTCTAGCGGTTGGTTAGATGCGTAGAAACTGCTCGATTCCTGCGCGCCATGCCAGCGGTAACTGACGCCAGGGATATCGATATAGGCAAAGTCGGGGTAACGCTCGGCCATCTGCACGACCATTTCCCAATCTCCGGCCCCATAGGTCTTGCCGGGATTCCAGGTCTTGCAAAAGGCCTCACGGCGATAGATCACCGCAGATGGCGTCATGTAAAGATCATGGATCAGCAGATCGGCAACTTCATTGCGACCACCGAAATAATCCGAAATGCGGTATCCAGGGTGCCGAGGCTGATTCAGCGCCTGCCCTTGTCCATCGACCCATCTGATCCCGGTATAACCCACTGCAATATTGGGTTTTTCCTCCAAAACGGGAAGCAAACGAGATAGATGACCTGAATTGAAGAAGTCATCGGCAGATAGGAACGTGAAGTAGCGCCCTTGGGCGATCCACAGCCCGTTTCGCCAGTTGTAGCCGGGGCCATAGTTGTACCGGTTACGGACATAACGAACCCGGGAATCGGCAGAGAATGCCTTCATGACCTCCGGCGTATCGTCCGTCGATGCGTTATCCAGTACCAGCACCTCGATACCGTCCACCCCTTGATCGAGTACCGACTTGACGCATTGCGCGAGATAGCGACCATGGTTATAGGTGGGAATGACCACACTGATGAGTGGCTGGACAGCGAGTTCATTCGCCGCATCAGAAGCAATGGCAGCGGTCACCCGGAGCAGCCAATAATCAGCCGAACAGTGATAGAGACGGGAATGATCACGCTCGTCTGAATTGCGCTCGATAGGCCAAGCTGAAGCAGTAGCCCGCGCAGGTTCGGGCACCACCAACACATCGACACTGACCACACGCTCGTCGAAGAACGGCGTCTTGGTCGGCGTAAAAATCGCGGCGAACTGCGTTTCATCGACCAACGTCTTGCGCTGGTCCGCATGGCCGAGCAGTAGATAACGCCGCCATTGTGGAGCCAGCTCAAGGCTCGGCTGGCCTTGGCGCGCCAAGGCGATGAGTAGAACGCCATCGCAATGGAGGTGCGCGTCAGATGCACGTTCGAACAGCAGCCCGTTGCCAGCTCCATACGCCTGCAGGGGGTGCAGCGGCAAACGTCGCTGCAACTCGCTCCAGTCGGTATCGGAAAGCAAAAACGCCTGCTGATCGTCGGGATCGATGCCTACGATACCTACCTGCCAAGGCCGCTGGGTGCTGCGTCCTCCCGCGATCAAAGTCCAATCCGTCATGCCATCTCTCCAAGTGTTACGGCTCGCGCGCGTGCACTGCGACGAGGCGCCCAATGAATCAGTGTGTTGACGCTCATCCAACCAACTCTTTCCAGGAAACGATGCAGGCCTGCGTCGAGAGGTTTTGCTGAATAAGCGCCGCGATGTAATGTTCGTGGTCACGTTCGGAGGTGATCACGACGGCATCCTCGGCTTTGACGTGGTCACGCATCCAGACGAGCGGCTGAATGGGCACCCCAAGCAACGCCCTGCCCTGTCGATTGACGTTGGAGTCCACACACGCGATGACCTGATGACCGCCTTTTTTCGCCTCCAGGATCAACAGCGCGGCCACGAAGGCGCTGCCGAACAGGACGATGCGCCTGCCGTTCAGTGCCGCTAGCACGTTGGCTCGCGGGAAATGAGCACGCTGTCTGGCCCATGCCAATAACGTGCCCGTGGCACTAGCATGGTTGTCGGCGTTCAAGTTGCCCAGCTCGTCGGCTGGCTGTTTGGACACCAGCAGGTAGTCCAGCAATATGATCGGCAGCCCCGCCAAACAGGCATCGGGGGCACTCTGTCTGTTCGCTTTCAGCTTCGCCGCTACCCTGCCGACACGAGCGCTCAAACGCGATCCGACGCGTTCTGCCTGCTGGGTGGTGATGGCCTCCTGAATGTCGAAACGCACCGTGCATGCATCGAAATGCAGTGCCTCGGCTTCCAGACCCGGCACACCCCGGGCGATGCGCTTCAAGTCCCGATACAGGTAGACACCGGGCCGCGACAGGCTGGCTGCGTGAGAAAACTGATCGGTGTGCACCCGGCGGCGCAGCAACGGCTGATCGAGGTAACCGATTGCATGGCGCCGATTGATTCGTGCTGGCATCAGCACATCCTCGATACCGGCAGCATCCAACGGGTTGCCCGGCGACACCGCCCTGCGCAAATAAGCGTCCACCGAATAGAAACCCGGCAACGCGGCACGCACCAGCATCACTCCACTAGGCATCGGCCACAGCCGCTCCCTGAGGAAGCTGGTGATATATTCACCAGCGCCAAATATACGGTTCACTCGCTTGATGGCTGTGTTTTGAGCAATTGGGCGACCGTCTTGATCGATGTCGCTGACACGAACCCATGCCAGGCGCACCTCGGGATTGTGATCAAGAAAGTGCATCTGCCGCTCCAGCATATCGTTTTCCATGATGTCATCGTCATGGGTCACGATGACCCGCGGCGCGGAGGCGATGTGATACGCGGAGCGGCAATTGAACTCAACAGAAGAAAGATTGGAGGCATTCCTGACATAGCGAATTCGCGGGTCTTGCAAACCGAGAACAAACTCTGCTGTGCCGTCAGTACTATAATTGTCTAGTACCAGAAGCTCGAACTCTGAATAGCTTTGCTCAAGAATTGCAGCAATGGACTCCTTGAGATAGTGCAGACGGTTGTATGTCAGCAGCGCAACTGTAAGAGGGGGTGCTGACAGGCTCATGGCACAACCCGCGGCATATAGGCTCCGGCAAGAATATGGCTGTGCTGCTGCGCGTGCAGAAAGATAAAATTCGTTTCGACTGTATTCTCATCGATGCTTAAAAAAGCATTCAACCCCATGGGACCTACGGTAAATGCTTGGTAGCCATGCTCGCCGAGCCTTTCGATAATGTCGTTGGGATGATAGTTGAACTGTTTGGCCCACTTTCTCAGCAACTCGATAAGAATCACCGGCCTGTGGGTGGCGATCGTTTCTTCTGCTCCCTGGATCACCATGAGCTCCGCTCCTTCCACATCGCACTTGATGATCTGGGGGGCAAGACCGTGCTGCAAGCAGAACGCATCGAGAGTTGTGGTTGCGCAAAAGATTTTCTCCAAACTATCCTCACTACCAGGCTGCCCGACTCGCGCCAAAGAAGTGGCACCGGAGCAGTTGGGTGTATAGAGGAACTCCAGGATAGCCTCCTGATTGGAGAAGGCCAATCGGTGCGCAGCAATATTACCGAGGCGGTTATGGCGAATATTGCGCTCAAGGATCTCATGGGTATGCGGAATTGGCTCGAAAGCATGAACCTGAGCAGACGGGCAATGTTTGGCCAATGCGAGGGAGTACCAACCGCAATTGGCACCGATGTCCAGAATGACTCCATTCGGTTCTGTAATCGCTTTGAGAAATTCAGTTTCAGCCGGCTCATACGCGCGGAAGTTCATCAGCGTACAAGGTACAAGGTGCTGATCCTTTGGATCCAAGAGCAGTTCGATTTGCTGCGATCGAGACCGGACGAAAACGCCGTCCGGCTGAATGAGCAGGGCCTCGACATCGGTACCCTCAATGAAATCGGGATAAGCAAACAAGGAGGTATGCAGCGAATGAATAGCTTCGATGTAATCCTGCTTCGTGGCTTCCCCCGCCTCATAGGCGGCTCGAATCTGGGTAAGCATATTCATCAGTTTTCCAAAACTCCCGAAACGAGACTAACCACCCTGCCTCTCCAACCGTACCGGTTCATGAGAACGTCGCGGATTTCCACAGCATAAGTAGTGCTTGCAATGAAAATCGTAGCCCCTTCGTGCTTCATGATGGACTCAGGCGCAGAGATGGTAACCCCAAGCAACGATCTGCCTTGCAGATTTCGGTTCCGATCTACGATACCGCAGATGTTCGCTCTACCCAGGCGGGTATCACAAAGCAATCGGCTGGTAAGCGAGCCGGCTCCCCAAATAAGCACTCGCTCGCCACTCAACTCCAACTGCTCGGCGAATGCCTCGATCGGACGCAGCGTTTGCCGCGACTGTTCTATATAGCGATGCAGACTATCAGCTGATGCACCATCGACACTGAAACGCTCCGCAGCCCCGGAAGCCTTGCGGTAAATGGCCAGGAGGTAGTTGTTGTCGTAAAAATCATTATGCTGGGAAATAGCTTCCACTTTCTCGAAACCACCTAGGCTCAACAAATTGTCGAGGCTGGTAGCACTGAAAAAATTGATGTGCTCAAGAGCGAACTCAAGGAACGCCTCCGCAGGCGGTGACGCACCAAACGACTCGGCATCAGGCACAGCGATAAACAGGTATCCACCCTCCTCGATCAGCTCACCGATCCTCATCACGCTCGAGCGGAGATCGGCGATGTGCTCAAGCACACCACACAGGCTCACTAACCCGAAAGGTCGTGTTGGCGCGTAAGTGTCCAGGGTCTCAGTTCTGATTTCCAGATCGTGATACTCCCTTCCCAGGCGGGCAGCCAAAGGACTCGGCTCGATACCAAGCAGCGCCTGTAGGCCCACACTTTTGAACCGGGAAAGGAAATGTCCCATGCCCGAGCCTATGTCCAGCACTCGAGTCGCTGCAGATAACTCGACATGCTGTCGAACAAAGGCGAAAAAATCATCATGAATACGCGCCAAACCTGCAGGCACGTCGGTGTGTAAGTGGTGCTCGGAACCTTGATAGAAACGATTAAGAGCTGACTGATCGGGAATCTCGCTGGCAAAGGCGAAGCCGCAGCCGCGACAAGCCACTACGTCATAGTGAACGGGCGAGGCCTCGCCAGGAAAAAGAAATTCCTGGCGATGAATGTGTTGCAAACTGCCGCCACCGCAAATTTCGCAAGTTCTCATGTCGTCCAATCAACACCTTCAATTTTATGAAAGCCGCTACTTTTTGTATCCCGTGCCTTTATTAAGGCGCAAAAGATACTCGTCATGAGCAAGCGCTTTTATTTGGTTGAGCTTTAAAAAAATATCATCCGAAATTTCGGAGCAAATAGATACCTGCCTCTCGAGGCTCGACATGTCCTCCGCTGTATGCCGAACCGATCCTTCTTCGTGTAAAACTTGCGGATCAGGTTCGGGCATCCAGTTATCGATAATGCGCCCCTGTGCATCTATGTTTTCGCCAAGACCGTGGCGGTGTAGCGTCCGAAAAAACTCGCCGTAGGCGACCTTGTACCGCTCGCTGGCTGGAACGTAGTCGCAGCGTGATAGAAAAAAATCAATATTCATTTCTTCAGGAAGTTCGCGCTCGGATACGAAGGGCAACGAAAAGAATTCGCACATTTCCCTGACGCGTGCATCGTGGGCAATGAATACAGCAGGTACGCCAGCATGCAAGGCGGGTGTAAGACCATGCATTCTGGCGCCAAACGCAAAATTCATGGTACCCAGAAAGTCTTTCCATACACGGTAGTTGGTGAAATACCGTACTTGCCCTTTTTTCAGCAACGACAACAAAGGCGCCAGATCTCTATACACACGCCTTGCTGTATAGATATCCTCACCAGATAACTTCCCAGGATAATACAGAGCTTGGGTGACCAACCCGAAGGTTTGTTCGACGTAATGATAACCAGCTCGGTCTGCCAAGCGGAGGAAGTCTTCAATTCGGCTGTGCGAATTCCCCTGATAATTGGAATAACAAACGCCAACTTTCTCAGGTTGCTTCGGCACGCTCAGCAACGACACCGGAAGCGACGGGCCATTCAAATAAAGAGAAGGGCACCCAAGCGGGGCAGCCGTTTTGATACCAAGTTTACTTAGTACATCTGCAGAATACTCACCACGAGTGCCCACGAGTGGTGACGTGTCGGCAATGGTCTTGAGGTATCGAACCACTCTAGGCGAGAGGCTTTTATGAAAAGCCGGATCGTATTCGTACTCCCTCGCCTGTATAGACTCTCCCAAGCTGAAGAACGGAATTCTCAAGCGCTCGATAAAACGCGTTACAAACTCGTAAGGGTAGCCGTCTTGCTCATAAAGCGAAGGGGCGATTCTGCACGGAATGAAAAATACGACGTTGGAAAATTTTTCATTAACCTCTTCGGCTGACATGCGGAAGTTCCAGGCCTCGAAATTCCGACCGGACGTCAACATGGCACCCGCATAGGCGTAAACGATATCCCCTATGTTGATAAACTGGGAGTGACCTGGGTAGTTCGCGCCAGTCTTGCGAATACCCTCTGGCGGAGGCAGATAGCCGATGAGAGTCGGACGAGAATCATAGTGGGTGCCGACCGGTGTCATACGCTTACCTGCAAAAGCCTAAATAGACCCGCCTCAAGGTCGATCTGCGGCTCCCAGCCCAACGCACGAATCTTGTCGATTTTGAAATGACCAGAATCTCTTGCCGCCGGAGCGAGACCACCACGGGCCTTGGCGCTGACCACCAGTTTGCCGCGTTTGCCAGCCGCAGCGATCATTTTTTGAGCCAGTTCCATGATGGAGGTCTCGTGGGTTTGCCCCACATTGTAAGCATTGCCAACCTGCCCTAGCAGCAAGACATAAAAAAGCCCCAAGACGGTGTCGGAGATATAACAGAATGGCCGTGAAGCGCTACCGTCCGAATCAAGCTGAATGTCTCTGTCATGAACGACGTCCGCAAGCAAATCGGCGATGGCCCGACCGTCATCCAGACGCATTCCCGGGCCGTAGCAATGTGAAATGCGCGCGATCCTGGCGTCCACGCCGTACTGCGTGTAGTACGCGCGACACAGGGTTTCCGCCAGTCGCTTGCTTTCGCTGTAGCAGGCTCGGGCCGATAACGGATCCTCGCAGCCGAAATCGGTTTCCCCGATAGCGTCGACCTGCCGGATATTGTCCCCATAAACGGCGCCGCTACTGAGAAATAGCAAACGAGCTTTTTTTTCTCTGGCCAGTTCGAGCAGTTGCCGGGTTCCATCGACGTTGGCACGGATAGTCTCGACCGGCTCTGCCAGGTAGTAGCGCGGGCTGGCAGGACTGGCAGCGTGGAGAATGAAATCCAGTGGCGCCTCGAACCGCCAAGCCTCGCAAACATCCTGGATTACCGGGTTAAGCTCTTGCGCGACATCGATCCACGGCAGGCGCTCCTGCAGCTTGCGCAGCTCCCTCGCAGAGGCATGAATGTGTAGGCCAGCGCCTGCATCACGGCGATTGAGCCAGACCAGTGCCTCAACCAGATGCCCGCCGATGAAACCAGACGCGCCAGTGACCAAAATGTGGCGACCGCGCAGCGCTTGCCATGGCAACGCTGCAGCGAGAATACCGGACAGATCTTCGGCGAGTATTGGCTCAGGCTTCTTCATAAATGGCCTCGAGACCAATGATCCGCTCACTGTCGATCCCGGCTGCGAGCAACTGCTGCTTGATCCCGGCACCGAATCGAATCGAACAGACCAGAATCGGCAGTGCGCCATGCAATACAGGATCGTAGCCAGCAATGATGTGGACGCCGACCTTCTGCCCCCACTTGCTTGACGAGGAATCGACCAACGCGTGGATCTCCAGCGACTCAGCCAACGGCGCAACGTAATTGAGGTAGTCACCGCCGATGCCGTAGACAATGAATGGCCCGCCAAACTTGCGCTGGAAACGCTGCAGAAGCTGTTCACGCTGCTCGCCAGCGGTCAATTGACGTCGGGCGACCACGCGGATCGAATCAGGGTACACCGGCGACTCGTAATGCCCCAGGGACAACTCATGACAGACGAAGCCACAACCCACCAGAAGAACAGTCAGCGACGCTGGAGTGAATTGATGCAGATGCTCGGGATTTCGATCGCCCTCGAGCAACGGGTGACCCGCCTGATTAGGCACTTCAATAAACAGCTTGCCCTTGGGAGCCAGCAACTTGGACCAGCTCTGGAGCTCGGCGCGTAAGTCAGCGATATGTTCGAGTACATGAAAAGAGACGATCAGGTCATAGGGCTGCGAATGCACCTGGCTCGCATACACATGAAAAACCTGGTTCAGCGTGTCCCTGGCGAGCTCGCTGTCCTGGGATAACTCCAGTCCGTCATAAACAACAGGGAAGCGCGCCTTGATCTCGCCACCGAGTGCACCCTCCGCGCAACCTATTTCAAGCACACGGCCCATGCCAGGCTCAAGCAAAGTGGACACCGCACTGGCCCGATCGGCGATCTTTCTCTTGAACCAAGACGTATGAGGATCATTTCGAGCGACCAGAGCCTCATAGTAACCGGCACATGCAACCTCGGCAGGCGCGCGCCAACGGTGCCCGCAGGTGAGGCAGCGTGTGTATGCAGGGTTAGGTAGAAGCCTTTCAACGGTGTGACAACAGGGACATGCTGCCGCCGCAGATGGCGGCGCAGCAATCACTCGTTCTGCAGGCATGCCAGACGCTCCAACAGCTGCTGTGGCGCTTGCAAAGGTCGCGTTTCAGGAGAAAAGCGGCCATAACCCCACGCAACGGGCCAGAAGTCGACGGTATTGGCAGCGGCCGCAAGACCATCATGCACGGTATCACCAACGTAAACGGCGTCTTGGGAAGCGATCATGCCCTCGATCAGCAACGTGCCAATCATCCCACTCTTGTCGGTATAGCGCCCAGGGTGCGAGTCACTCGCGAAAACCTTGGCAAACATCTCTCCCCAACCCAAGGCGGCAATAATTCGCTCGGTCGGCAGCAAGCGCTTGTTGGTCGCGATGGACAAGGTAAAGCCCTGCTCAAGCAACTGCTCCAGGACGGCCTGACAGCCCGCATAAGCGGGCGTGCTCAAGCAGGCTTCACTGTCATAGATGTCCTTGAAACTCGCGCTCAGGGCATCGAGCATCCGAGGTGAGCTCTGGCCACTCAATTTTTCGAGTGTCTGCCGCAAGGGCGGGCCGATCAGACTCTCTTCGACGACACAACATGCCTTCAGACCATGAACCTGCAGCACACGGGTGAAGCAGCCGAGAATTGCCGGCGCGGAATCGACCAGCGTGCCGTCAAAGTCGAACAGGATATGGGTCTTCATCAGCGCGCCTGAGAACGTACTTGCCGCGACACCGAAGCAAGCCTGCCACTCATTTCCTCTTCGAGAACATCCAGTGGCAGCAGCGGACTCATATCTTCCAGAGGCATGGAAGTAATCGAACCGTCCGCCTGCGGAATGGCTGCGACTTTTGGACTGAGCGCCTCGTCGCTCATGAGCATCACTTCCACGATCATCGGCCGCGGCAGCGCCATGGCTTCAGCCAAACCCTCGGAAAGCTCGGTGACATCGCGGATACGCTTGAAAGGCAGGTGATAGGCACTCGCCAGTTCTTCCAGATCCGGCATCCACAGCCCTGCCTCGGGACCCGTGCCGACATAGCGGCTTTCGAAGTAATTGCGTTGCGTGTTGCGGATCGATGCGTAACCACCGTTGTTCATCACAACCAAGCAGATCGGTAGATCGAATCCACGCATGGTAGCGAACTCCTGGATGTTCAACTGCAGGCTGCCATCGCTCTCGACCGCCACCATCGGTTTGCGTCCATTGGCAAAGCAGGCCCCAATGGCAGCTGGCAGCCCATATCCCATGGCACCAAGGCCTGAGGTGAGAAACACGCGCTGGCCGGGGCGATTGCGAAAAACGGTGTAGAACACCTCTACTGCCAATCCTGAACTGCCGGTACTGACCAGCGTATCGGCAGGTATAGCCTCGGAAAGTGCATCGGCGAACAGGAAGTGGCTGATCGGTCCGCTGGATGGAAACGGCTTGCCATCGTTGACACTGTAACGCGCCTTCCAGTCGCTGCAGCGCGCCAACCAATCCGAACGGCTGAACTCGGCACTGCCGAGCGTTTTTGCCAATGCGTCGACGAAGCCGGCTGCATCGCTGGTGATCGCGACATCGATCTCCATATCGAGCTTGGCGATTTCATTGGCATCCACATCCACCACCACCTTGCGCGCATTTCGAGCGAAATCGCGAGGCGCATAAGCGGTGATGATATTGTCCAGGCGACTGCCGATTGTTATGAGCAGGTCACAATTCTGGATGGCGAAGTTCGGCGCACGCAGCGCAACCACCCCCGGACGCCCAACATAGAGGGGATGATCATAGGGCAGTAGATCCATCGCGTTCCAGGTAGTCACTATCGGCACACCCAGGCGCTCGACGAAATCACGGAAAGCGGCTGCTCCACCACTGAGACGCACCCCGTGACCCGCAAGAATCAGCGGGCGCTGAGCCTTTTGAAGCAGACTGTGGATTTGCTCAAGCAATGCACTACTCACCGGCAGGGCGGCGCTGCTATCGGGCTGCCAGCCCTCTAGTATCGCCGCATCAATCGGCGCGCCCTGCACGTCCAGCGGCACGTCGATCCATACGGGCCCCGCCCGGCCATCACGCGCTAGAAAAACGGCTCGCTCCAGCTCCCGGCGAATATCTTCCGGATGCTCGATGGTCACCGCATACTTGGTTATCGGCTCGACCACGCTGACGATATCAACTTCCTGCACGCCCTTTTGCCGCAGCGGAGCGCCACGCAGCAAGTCGGCACGCTTGACCTGGCCAGAGATCACCAATAACGGCACCGACTCGATCCAGGCACCAGCAACTGCGGTCACCGCGTTGGTCGCACCGGGGCCTGTAGTGACCATGGCCACCCCAAGGTTCTCGTTGATCCTGCAGTAAGCTTCAGCAGCGATGGCGGCGGCCTGCTCATGGTGACAAGCCACAACCTCCAACTCAGAATGCTTGCCGACCGCGTCATTGAGATGCATGGCACCGCCACCCGGCAGTAGGAATACATGTCTTACACCCAGCCCAGCGATGAAATCAGCGATGTAATCGGCAACACGATAAGGGCTTGGCACGTCAGTCCATCCAATAGCTCAAAAGGGTTTTACGGTCCCGGTTGGCGTTGATCGCCTCGTCGGTATAGAACGAATCATTGCGAAAATGCGTGGACGAAAGCTCTTCGATGATAGCTCCGCTCTCACTGCGAAAAGCATGCCGCACACCTGGCTCCACGGTAACTACATCACCTGGGCGACATACACGTTCGACACCATCCAGGCGCAACACCAGCTCACCGTGCAGGACGTGGAAGGTCTCTTCCTTGCGCTGGTGGTACTGTTCTGGATGCTCCTGGCCGGGCAGCAGCATCAGCAACTTCTTGCAGTAACCGCGGTTGACCACGGTAAGCATGGTCAATCCGATTTCGTCGAAACGATCCAGGCCGTAGTGGTGGGATATTTCCAGATCAACCCGACCCGGCACGACTACATGGCTATCACGCAACTGTGCGCGTACTTGCTGAACGATGGCCCAGACCTTGTCGCGTACGTCGTGCCGCTTGCTGTTGCCAGGATCCAGCGCGGCATCTGCTGCAATATCGACCTGAGCAGTAAACGTAGCGTACTTGGACCAATCGTTAGCAGTGAACTGCCCCTCTTGCGGTGGAAAAGCGAAATACACGTCCTCGACATGCAGGACCTCACCGGCGGATACCGGCCGGCGCACGAACACACCACGCCGCAGAGAGCGCAAGCTGGCATGCTCGGCCTCGTTGTGCGGCAGACGCTGCTCACCCTCACCACACAGTTGCAAGGCGTACTGCGCTGCCTTCAGCCAGAGTTGAACCTGCTCGGGGCTGGCCGAGTAGGCGTTAAGCGGGTATTGATCGGTCGCCAGACCAACATGCTTCTCGAACACGCGCGCGCCCTTGGCCAACGCGATCTTGACGATGTCCGTATTACCTGGATCTTCGTGGGTGGAAAAACCCACACGTACACCCGGATAGCGGCGACGCAGGAAGTCCACCTGAGAGAGGTGCATGTGGGCATCGGGGGTCGGGTACTCGCCTACGCAATGCAGAATGGCAAAACTCTTCTCGCGATGGGTCAGAAAGCTGACCAGACGATCCACTTCCTCCAGGGTCGAGCCCGCAGTGGAAACGATCAGCGGATGTTGCGTCTGCACCACGCGCTCCAGCAGCGGCCAGTCGCTCATCGAGCAACTGGCTATCTTGATCGCATCCAGGCCTTGCTCTTCGATGACCGCAACCGAAGCCTCGTCAAATGGGGTCGAGAGGCAGAGAAAGCCATTGGCACGAATTTCCGCGACCAGCGTATCGAACTGCTCGCGGGACAGGCGTGTCTCGCTGAAGCGCTTTATGTACTTCACATCCTCACGGCCACGCATCGCCGGATGAATGAAGCTGTCCAGATCGCGGTACTGCAGCTTGAAGGCAAAGCTGAATGGAAACGCCGAGCAAACCTTGGCAAACGCACGGATCAGCTCAATACCATGCGCCACATCACCCATATGGTTATTGGCCATTTCCAGGATGAAAAGCGGTTTCTCGAACAATGCACCGGTAGTGACAGGGGCGACAAGAGTCATCAGCGGGCTCCTTTGAGCCAGTCTTCGATCCGACTGGCAGCGTGCTCCAGATGAGCCTCGCTCAAGCCCGGCCAGAGGCCGATCCAGAAGGTATCGTTCATTATTTTATCGGTTATCGGCAGCTCGCCCGAAACCCTGAAATTACGCCCCTGCATGTAGGGCTGGCGCAGCAGATTGCCAGCAAACAGCAACCGCGTGCCCACGCCATGATTATCCAGATAACGCAGCAGCTCGACACGACGCACGCCAGCATGATCGCGCAGAGTCATCGGATATCCGAACCAGGAAGGGTCGCTACCCGCTGTCGCCTGTGGCAGCACCAGAAAATCACTGCACGTGGCCAGGCGCTCGCTGAGCCAGGCGAAGTTGTGTTTGCGTGCGGCGATGAAATCCTCAACGCGATCCATCTGCGCCAAGGCACAGGCGGCCTGCATATCCGTAATCTTGAGGTTGTAGCCCAGGTGCGAGTAGGTGTACTTGTGGTCGTAACCTTCAGGCAGATCGCCCAACTGCCAGCAAAAGCGCTTACCGCAAGTGCCGTCTTCACCGGGAGCGCAATAACAGTCACGCCCCCAGTCACGAAACGATTCCACGATGCGCTTCAACGCCGGGCTATTGGTGAAAACCGCGCCCCCCTCACCCATGGTGATATGGTGCGCCGGGTAGAAGCTAAGGGTGCCAATATCGCCAAAGGTCCCGACCATTTTGCCTTCGTAGGTTGACCCCAGGGCATCGCAGCAATCCTCGATCAACCAAAGGCCATATTTGTCACACAGCGCCCGCACGACGCTAAGGTCAAAGGGGTTACCCAGGGTATGGGCCAGCATGATTGCCTTGGTCTTCGGCCCGATGGCAGCTTCGATCTTCGTCGGGTCGATGTTGTAAGTACCCAGCTCGACATCGACGAATACCGGCACGGCACCGAACTGCAGGATCGGATTGACCGTAGTGGGGAAACCGGCAGCCACACCAATTACCTCATCACCCGGCTTGATTGCCCGATCACCGAGCCGTGGCGAGGTCAAGGCAGAAAATGCCAGCAAGTTGGCCGATGAACCGGAGTTGGTAGTGAGCACGCAACGGCGCCCGAGATACTTGCCGAGACGCTTCTCGAATGCCTCGTTGAAACGTCCAGTCGTCAACCAGCCATCCAGAACGGCTTCGGTCATTGCCTGCAGTTCCCCCGCACCAATGACCTTGCCGGAGGGCGGTACGGCACTCTGCCCTGGCACGAACGGTCTGGGAGCCATCTGCAACTCGGCGTAGCGTCCAACCAGTTCCGCGATCTGCTGGCGCAACTGCTGCGCCGTATTGTCACTCATGAAGTTCGCCTTGATGATTCGCTATCTGCTGGCGGGTGAAGGCACCCATATCGTTCCCGCCCCGCCAGGCCAGATGCCAGTCCAGTGTATGTTTCAGGGCCGTATCCAGCGACCACCGCGGTACCCAGCCCAACAAATGGCGCGCCTTGCTGGAGTCCAGCGCCAGCAGACCGGCCTCATGCGGCTGCGCATCACCAGAAACCGACCAGAGTGCCTCGCCAGGCCAATGCTCGGCAAGACGGCGCACGACCTCACCCACAGTTGCCAGACCAGCGCTATCAGGCCCGAAATTCCAGGCTTCTGAATGCCGTTCTGAGTCAACCACCAGTGCCTGCGCTAACTGCAGATAACCCATCAGAGGATCGAGGACGTGCTGCCAGGGACGGGTCGCACCGGGGTAGCGCAGAACCACCTCCCGCCCTTCCTGCCAGGCGCGAAACACATCCGGCAACAAGCGTTCAGAAGACCAGTCACCACCACCCAGCACGTTGCCCGCACGCGCGGTCGCCAGGGCGACATCCGCGTCGCGAAGGAAGGCGTCACGATAACTGGCACAGATTAGTTCCACACAGGCCTTGCTACTGCTATATGGATCAAATCCGCCCAAACGATCCTGTTCCCGGTAGGGCCAGAGCCACTCACTGTTCTCGTAGCACTTGTCTGTAGTCACGACCAGCACAGCACGAACAGAGGGTGTAGCGCGCACCGCTTCAAGCAGATTGACGGTGCCCATTATATTGGTTGCATAGGTTTCAACAGGCGCTCGATAGGATTCTCTCACCAAGGGCTGCGCTGCCAGGTGCAGCACTATCTCTGGCTGAAAATGACGCATGGCCGATGCCAATGCCGAAGAGTCGCGGATGTCCGCGAAGTCACCCTCGATGGTTTGCTGCAACTGCACGACATCCCACATGGCAGGCGTGGTTTCAGCCGGCAGAGCGAAGCCGCGCAAATCCGCGCCGAGCTCGCGAAGCCAAAGTGCCAGCCATCCGCCCTTGAAGCCTGTGTGGCCGGTCAGCAGAACACGACGACCGGACCAGAATGACGGCATCAAGTCCACAGCCGCCACTCCGCTTGGCCGCTTTTCCAACGCTCTTCGAGCAAAACACGATCACGCAGGGTGTCCATCGGCTGCCAGAAGCCACGGTGCAGGTGGCTCATGAGCTGTCCTTCTTCGGCGAGACGACGCATCGGTTCGTACTCCCAGGTGGTCTCGTCACCCTCGATATAATCGAGTACCTCAGGCTGCATGACGAAAAATCCACCATTGATCCAGCCACCGTCACCGAGCGGCTTCTCCTGAAATCCACGAACCTGATCGCCGTCCACGTCCAGCGCACCATAGCGCCCTGGTGGCTGCACAGCAGTAACGGTAGCCAGCTTGCCATGTTGGCGATGGAAGTCGAGCAGACGCGCGATGTCGACGTTAGCGACGCCATCGCCATAAGTCATGCCGAACGTCTCGTTACCCAGATAATCGCGCACACGCTTCAAACGCCCGCCGGTTGCGGTGATCTCGCCGGTGTCGACGAGCGTCACGCGCCATGGCTCGGCATGATGGTGATGAATGTGCATACGATTCTCTGCCATATCGAAAGTCACGTCCGACATGTGCAGAAAGTAGTTGGCGAAATACTCCTTGATTACATAACCCTTGTAACCCAAACAGATAACGAAGTCGTTGATACCGTAGTGAGAGTAGATTTTCATGATGTGCCAAATGATCGGCTTGCCGCCTATTTCTATCATCGGCTTGGGGCGCAGATGGGACTCTTCGCTGATACGCGTACCAAGTCCACCGGCAAGAATCACTACTTTCAAGGATTAAGTTCCTGGCAGATTTATGTAATAAAAATCAACGATCTTGGTGGAATCTTACCACCGATGGCGGCTGGCTGAGTATCGGTTGAACCTGCGCTCCACCCAAACTCGGCAAATGGCTTGCGAAGCACTGATACTCGCTAGCTAAAGCAAGCAATTCCAAACAAAAACGCCAGGACTTTTCTTCAAAGCTTATTGAACAGATTCAGACTACTCACCTTCACATAACTCTGTTGCGCAGCCTCGAGAATCAATGTCTGGAACGACAAGCGCGAAAGCGCTTCGGGATAATCCAGTTCGCGTAGCTCGGCCTGTACCGACTTATTGATCAGGCCAACGTCTTCGTTATCGGTGAGGGTGTTCTCGACAACGTTCAGGCGTGCGCCGATTTCACCACGTGTGCTGTCGACCGTGGTGCTGGCATGCGACAGATTGGTAATCGCTTGCGCCACGGCGTCACGGGCAAGACGACTGCCCTCCTCGGTCGCTGGTGCGTCTTCGAGAGACTTGCGCAGGCTGCCTATGGTATCGAGCAAGCCTTGCTTTTGCCGGTTAGGGTCAGAAGTGACGGTTACGGTATCGCCGCTTGCGGGTGCACCGTCGAAATTGACCACTACGCCGCGGAACACCAGCTTGTCAGTCGAGCCAGGCTCTTCGTCCATGGATCCAGTACCCAGCGCCGGCGTAGTGGTTCCGGCAGCGAAGATCTCGTAGCTGTTGGCATCGGGGTTGCCGAAAACGATATCTATCCCCCCCTCAGGGAAGGCAGGCGTTGCGCTGAATGCCACTTCGTCCTGCACCAGAGGCGTTGAAGCACGGAGGGTAGAGCCGGGCTGCGCGGTGACGGCCGCATCCAGACGGCCGGCGTTGGTGACGTTCTGGAATACTCTTTTGCCGTTATCGCTGATAGCCACGCTCAGGGAGCTGGCAATTTCCAGTTTGCGTTGCCCTTCATCCCCTTGGTAGGAATAAGTGCCATCGGCGTTACGAGTGAAAGGCTCGGCCTTGCCCTGGAACCCGGAGAACAGATACTCACCACGGGCGTTCTTGGTGTTCATCAGGCCCAGCAGCTCATCCTCGCGCTCGCGCAGCTCGGCAGCGATGGACTTGCGTTCCTCGACACCCAGCGAACCATTGCCTGCTCGCACGGCAAGTTCCTGAACGCGCTGTATGACGGTGTTTACCGAATTGAGCGTGGCCTCTTCCTGATTCAGGCTGTTCTTCGCTGCCGTCAGGTTGTCGTTGTACTGAGTCAACACATTCTGCTGCTGCTCGAGCTGCAGCAGGCGTACCGAGGCGACCGGGTCATCCGCGGGGGTGAGGATGCGGTTGCCGGTGCTGATCTGTTCCTGAGTGCGTATGGCATTGGCGTAGTTGCGCTGCAGGCCTTGCACGCCGTTGTTGAACGCCTGAACAGTGGAAATGCGCATAGCTGCCTCGTCTTCTCTGGCGGTGACTGGCGTTTGCCTGAGCCGCACCCTCTTGGGGATTTGTTCACCATCTGGCCATTGCTGGATGGTTGATCGTATTGTGTGTTTGTGGGCTGAAGCCCACCCTACCCGCTAAGCGCGTTCACGCCACTACCTGAATGCCCCGATCAGGGTATCGAACAAAGAGCGCGCAACTTGAATCACCTGGGCGGACGCGTTGTAGTACTGCTCGAACTTGATCAGGTTGGCCGCCTCCTCGTCCAGGTTGACCGCCGACAGCGAATCGCGGTTGTCCTGCGCCTGTTTGAGGATAGCAGTTGTCGCCTCGCTGTCCTGGCGGGCCTGGGCAGTGAGGGTGCCGACGCGCTCGATCAGGTCGCCGTAACTGTCGGTGAAGCTGGAGCCGGTGGTAATGCCGGTTACCGTGGGGTCGACACCGATTACCTGCTTGTTCTGCAGGCCAACCAGCGCCAGAGCGTTACGGTTGTCCGAAACACCGTTCTGGTTGAAGGCGATGTTGAAGCGGTCGCCGTTTTCCGGACGGCCGCTGACGCTCATGTTGACGCTGGTGCCATCGGCCAGGGTCAACTGGTAGTTGTTCTGCTGGCCCGGTTCGAAGAGCGGGGTCGGCGCCGGAGTGATCGGCTGCCCCTTGTTATCGACGCGGGTCAGCGTCGCACCAGCAGGCAACCCGTTGAAACCGCCCGCAGCCGAATCGTAAGTCAGTGTCAGCGGAGGAAATGCGGCCTGCAACGCTGCCGGGTCGATATTGCTACCCGTGGACTGCAGCGTCGGCTGACTGATCACACCGTTGCCGCGGTTCTGCAGATTGGCCTCGGCGCGAACCGGCGCAGCGAACGCCAGCTGGTCGGCCTGGTCCAGCACGGTGGATATGGTCGAGGCGCCAATGCGCGTCGGCTGCAGCACGAACGAATCACCCGCGGCAGGTGCAGGAGTGCCGACAACGATCTGGAACCCCTGGTTACGTCCGGCACTGTCCTGAAAGCTCAGGGTGCCGGGAGGGTTCTGGGTGACGGTCATCGGCTGGTTGTCACTCAGGCGCCGCGCCGTGTAATTGCTGCCGTCGAACTCCAGTCGATAGTCGCTGGTGGTCAAGAGCGAACTGTTGGTGATGTTCAGGATCGGTGACGCATTGCTGCTGTTGCTGGACGACGACAGTACGCGCAAGCGGGCCAGTGACTCCGCGTTGTAATCACCGAACAGTTTGGCACCCACCTGCCCCTTCAGATCCAGGCCCTGCCCCAACTGACTGTTGACCTGATCACTCACCGCCAATGCAAGGCGCCCCAGCGAATTGAAGGTGCTGTCCAGCACCTCCTCGCGATACCGCAAGATGCCGCCCAACTCCCCACCGGTAACCTGTGTGGTGATGGTCTGCCGCGCGGCGCCAACGATGAACTGTATCTCGGAGCGATTCGGATCGTTGCTACCAGGCACCACCTCCAGGCGTGCAGCATTGCTGCCGATTACCAGAGGCTGACCCGAGCCAATGAAGACGTTCTGCGTGCCATCGTTCTGCGCCACGACATTGACGCCGATGAAGGTCGACAGCTGGCGTACCGCCTCTTCACGGGCGTCGAGCAGGTCATTGGGCTGACTGCCATTGGATTGAGCGACCGCGATGGATTCGTTGAGGCTGGCAATGGAGGTGGCAAGCCGATTGACCTGCTCGGTCACGGCGCCCATCTGTTTGTTGGCGAAGCTGTTCTGCTCGCTCAAGCGGTCATAAACGGTATTGAAGCGCCGGCTCAGCCCCTCGGCTTCGGAAAGCACCAACTGCCGAGCGGGCACATTGGAAGGGTCTTCGGCAGCGGTCTGCAGGGCCGAGAAGAACTTCTGCAGCGACGGCGTGACGCCCGTGGTGGTGCCGGCCAGCAACGAGTCGAGCTGATCGATCTGGCTCTTGTAAGCGGCGACATCGCTGCTATGCGCGGTGCTGCTGCGCAGTTGGGTAGTGAGAAACTCACTGTAACTGCGGCGGATGTCGACCAAGGTGGTGCCGGAGCCGATATAGCCGGCCCCGCTGAACTGCGGCGTACGCGTAGCCTGAATCGTATCCTGACGAGAGAATCCCGGCGTGTTGATATTGGTGATGTTATGGCCAGTGACCGCCAGCGAGGTCTTGTTCGCCGACAGGCCTGACAGGCCAATACTCAATAAGTCAGCCATGCTTCATCATCCCTGGTTGGAGGGCGCGCCGTTGGCGGCGATCATCTGGTAGGTCGACAGCTTGCGAGCGATCTGCGACACCTTTTTGGCGTACTGCGGATCGGTGGCATAGCCGGCTTTTTGCAACTCACGGGCGAACTGCTCGGGGTTGGCGGTCGAGCTCAGGGCCTTTTCATAACGCCCGTTGCTCTGCAGAAAGCTCACGTAGTCTTCGAAGCTGTGGGCATAGGATTCGTAGGCACGAAAGGACGCGGCCTCCTTCACCGGCTTGCCATTCTCGTATTCGGTGGTCATCACCCGCGCGGAATCGCCGCCCCAGCTGTTGTGGGTCTTGATACCGAACAGGTTGTGGCTGCTACTGCCATCGCCCTGCTTGATGATCGACTTGCCCCAACCGGTTTCCAGTGCTGCCTGCGCCACCAGATAGCGAGGATCGACGCCCAGCTTGGCCGCGGCCTTCTCGGCCATCGGCAGCATGGTTTCCATGAATTCCTTGGCCGACTTGAAGGTCGTGCGGCTGGCGATTTCTTCGCTGCCATTGATGTTCAGGCTGCGTTCGGCCGGTGCGGCATAGGCTTTGGCCGGCAACCAGTCGCCCTTGGCCAGGGGTTTGCCGACCGCATCGCCCGCGGGCGTTCCCGCAGCCGTGGAGGCACTGGCCGCCTCGGCGCCCGGCACGATGCCAGCCTGGATCCGCTGCGCCAGTTTGCCCGGCAGCGACAAACGACGCTGATTGAGCAAGGCCATGTCGTTGCGTTCGCCTTCGGCGGAACCCTGGGCCTTTTCGACCTGCATAGGCGCAGCGGTCTGTTCAGTGCGAGCCAGCGGTTTGCTCGGCGCAGCAGGCACCGGCGCATCGACCTGAGCGAATGGATTGGGTCGATCGCTGACGCTGCGCATCTTCGACATTTGCCGCGCCATCACGTCCGCCAGACCGATACCGTTCTTGTTGCCGGCCATGGTCACCGACAACTGCTGGTCGTACATGTCCTGGTAGGTCTTGGCCTCGTTACTGTTCATGAAGTTGCCTTCGCCGAACACCTCGTTGGCCGAACGCATGGTCTTGAGCATTTCATTGAGGAACAGCGACTCGAACTCCTTCGCGACCTTGCGAATGTTCTCCTCATTGTCGCCGCCAACCTTGAACTGGTTGAGGCGATTGAGATCGGTATAGGCGCCCGTGTCGAGAGTGGTGGTGCCGGCGGCCGCGAGTCGAGTATCCATGTCCCGCTCCTTTTAAATCACGATCAGGTCGGCCTGCAGAGCGCCGGCTTGCTTGAGCGCCTCCAGGATGGCCATCAGATCGGAAGGCGCAGCGCCTACCTGATTCACCGCACGCACGATTTCGTCGAGGGTGGTACCGGGGCCGAACTTGAACATCGGTTTCATTTCTTCGTCGGCGCCGACACGCGAACGCGGCACTACCGCAGTCTCGCCGCCGGACAGCGCGCCCGGCTGGCTGACGATCGGGTCTTCGGTGATGGTCACCGTCAGGCTGCCGTGGGTCACGGCTGCCGGCTGCACACGCACGTTCTGGCCAATGACGATGGTGCCGGTGCGCGAGTTGATGATGACCTTGGCAACCGCCTGACCGACGTCGACCTCGAGGTTTTCCAGAATCGACAGATAGTCGACGCGCTGACTCGGATCGAGCGGCGCGCTGACGCGAATCGAGCCGCCGTCGAGCGCCTGAGCCACACCTGGGCCGAGCAGCTCGTTGATGTGGTCGACGATGTTCTTTGCCGTGGTGAAATCCGGACGGTTGAGGTTCAGTGTCAGGGTGTTGCCCTGATCGAAGCCGCTCGGCACCGGACGCTCCACCGTGGCGCCACCGGGGATGCGACCGGCCGAAGGCACGTTGACGGTAATGCGCGAACCATCGGCGCCGCTGGCATCGAAACCGCCCACCACCAGGTTGCCCTGGGCGATTGCGTAGGTGTTGCCGTCGATCCCCTTGAGGGGCGTCATCAACAGGCTGCCGCCGCGCAGGCTCTTGGCGTTGCCGATCGAGGAAATGGTGATGTCGATGGTCTGCCCGGGCTTGGCGAAAGGCGGCAGGTCGGCGTGGATCGACACCGCAGCGACGTTCTTCAACTGCACGTTGCCGCCTTCCGGCACCTTGATGCCGAACTGCGCCATCATGTTGTTGAAGGTCTGCACGGTAAACGGCGTCTGGGTAGTCTGGTCGCCGCTGCCATTGAGGCCCACGACCAGGCCGTAACCGATCAACTGGTTACTACGCACACCCTGGATACTGGCCAGGTCCTTGAGCCGCTCGGCTTGAGCGGTCGAGGCCAGCAGCAGAGCTGCAACGGTGATGATCCATTTGCGCATGATCATGAACCTCAGAACGGCCACAGCGGGCTGACGAAAAAGCGATCCAGCCAACCTGGCTGACTGGCATCGGCGAAGGCGCCAGTACCGGAATAGGTGATGCGTGCATCGGCGATACGGGTCGAGGCCACGGTGTTGTCACGAGCAACGTCGTCGGAACGAACCAGACCGGCGATGCGCACCAGCTCGTCACCGGTGTTGAGGGTCATCCACTTCTCACCGCGCACGACCAGCAACCCGTTGGGCAGTACTTCGGCCACGGTCACGGTGATCGAACCGGTCAGGCTGTTGCTCTGCCCGGCCTGGCCGGAACCATTGGTGTCACGCTGGGCGCCGTACTGGGCACTGAGTCCCAGGTTCTCGGCCTTCAGCGGATTGAGGCTGGAGCTGGGGTTGTCGATCGATACGCCACCGCCGAACAGCGACGTCAGGCCGATATTGGCATTACTGTCCTTGGACATCTGCGAGCTGGCGTTCTTGCTGGCCTGCATGCGCTCGCTCAGGCTGATGGTAATCACATCACCCACGCGGAACGCCTTGCGGTCGCCGTACAGATTGTTCTCGAAGCCCGACTGGAAGATCGAGCCATTGTTCTGCGCGGCCGGCAGCGGCGTGCGTGGCAACACAGGTGCGTAGTACGGATCGTTGGGCTTGGCGACCGGCGCCACGCAGCCACTCAGCGCTACGCTGCCGAGAATCGAGAACACACACACCAAGCGGTTCATAACCACTACCTCACAGCGTTCAGGCGTATCAGGGGGTGAGCTGCTGCCCTACCCCGGGTTTCTTAAAGGTTCTGCGTGATGAAGGACAGCATCTGGTCAGCGGTGGAGATGACCTTGGAGTTCATCTCGTAGGCGCGCTGAGTGGTGATCATGTTGACCATCTCCTCGACCACGCTGACGTTGGAGTTTTCCAGGGTGTTCTGCAGGGTCGTACCCAAGCCGTTGAGGCCGGGCGTGCCGACCTGCGGCGCACCGCTGGAGGCGGTCTCCAGGAACAGGTTGTTGCCGATCGCTTCCAGACCCGCCGGGTTGATGAAGTCGGTGATCTGGATGTTGCCGACGATCTGCGGCTGCGGGTTGCCGGTGGTGGTCACCGACGCGGTGCCGTCCTCACCCACGGTGAAGGTACGCACTTCCGGTGGCAGCACGATGGCCGGCTCCAGCGCGAAACCCTGAGACGTCACCACCTGGCCATCGGAGTTCAGGTGAAAGCTGCCGTCACGGGTGTAGGACACCGTGCCATCGGGCATCAGTACCTGAAAGAAGCCGCGGCCGTTGATCGCCATGTCCATCGGCTGCTCGGTGGTCTGCAGGCTACCGGCAGTGAAGATCTTCTGCGTGCCATTGATACGCACACCGGTACCGAGCTGCAGGCCGGAAGGCAGCTGGCTGTCCTGGCTGGACTGACCGCCAGGCTGGCGACGGATCTGGTACAGCAGGTCCTCGAACTCGGCGCGATCGCGCTTGAAGCCCGTGGTGGACACGTTGGCCAGGTTGTTGGAAATGGTCGTCAGGTTCATGTCCTGAGCGGACAGGCCGGTCTTGCTGACCCAAAGTGCCGGAAGCATAGCGTTTCTCCTCGGGCGCCGGATTCATGGCGCCGCGCGTTTGGTTATCAGGTCATTTGCAAGACACGCGCCATGGCGGTGTCATTGTCTTCTGCGGTACGCATCATCTTTACCGACAGCTCGAACTGCCGGGACAGCGCCAGAATCGAGGTCATTTCCTCGACGGCATTGACGTTGCTGGACTCGAGAAAGCCCGAAGTGATCTGCACGGTGGCGTCGGCTTCCGGTGGCTGCGGGCCGTTGAAACGGATCATGCCGTCGCTGCCCTTCTGCATCTGCTTGAGGTCCGGGTTCACCAGCCGCAACCTGTCGACCTCAGCCAACACATTGGGCGCCTCGCCCAGGGCACGGATGCTGATGGTGCCGTCCTGGCCAATCTCGATCTTCTGCTCGGGCGGCACGGCGATCGGCCCGGCATTGCCCATCACCGGCATGCCATTACCGGTGCGCAGCATGCCCATGGCATCCACGTTGAGGCTCGCAGTACGCACATAGGCTTCGGTGCCATCGGGCGACTGCACGGCCAACCAGCCCTTGCCACCAATCGCCACATCCAGATCACGACCGGTTTCCTGCAAGGAGCCAGGCGTGAAATCGGTACCGGGTCGCTCGCTCATGGCGAACACACGGCTAGGCTGCGTTTCTCCAAAAATCGGCATCGAGCGCGCCTGCTCGAAATCGCGGCGAAAACCGCTCGTGGAGATGTTCGCCAGATTGTTGGCGTGGGCACGCTGGGCCAACGTGTTGTTGTGGGCACCAGTCATGGAGACGTACAGCATCTTGTCCATGTTTCCTCCGAGGTGGGGCAACTCGCCCGCGACTCTGACAAGAGCTTAAAAGCAATTCACGTGCCACCAACCACAAAAAATCGCAACCTAATGATTTTATTGGATTTATATAAACGAAACAGGCTCCCGAGGGAGCCTGAAATTTGTCGCTTGGCGAGTTGTTGCCGCTAGCGGCAACGACTCCCTGACGCGGGCATCAACGCAGGTTGATGATCGTCTGCGTGATGGCGCTCTCGGTCTCGATGGTTTTGGCGTTGGCCTGATAGTTGCGCTGGGCAACGATCAGGTTGACCAGCTGATCCGACAGCTCGACGTTGGAATCTTCCAGCGCCCCAGCCTGCAACGACCCCAGGGTGCCGCTTTTTGGCGTGCCGATGACCGGCTCACCAGATGCCGACGATTGAACCCACGCCGTTTTGCCAACCGGTGTAAGCCCCTGCATGTTGGCGAAGTTGGCCAGCACCAGTTGGCCCTGAACTTTGGTCTGGCCATTGGTATAGCGAGCGAACAGAACACCGGTCTCGTCAATTTCCAGGCCCGACAGCTCCCCGGTGCTATAACCGTCCTGCTCGACCTTGGCGACCGCAAACGTACTGTTGTACTGCGAAGACCCACGGAAATCGAACTTCACCGCCCCGCTGGCCGTGGAACCGTTTGCTGCCCAGGTCGTACCCTCGGCATTGGTCGGCGCCGCAGGCACCCAGCCATTCATGCTGAGGGTGCCATCAGGGTTCATCGACAACCCTGTGCTCAGCCTTGCCGGATCGATGGTCTGCAGCTTGCCGGACGAGTCGAAGCTCACCCCTGCCGAAAGCGCCTGAGTACTGGTCGGATCCAGCGGATTACGACCGTCCACCAGAATCTTCACGTCCCAGTTGTTCGCTCCGGTCTTCACGAAGTACTGGGTGAAGGAGTGCGCATTGCCCTGGGCGTCGTAAATATTGACCGAGGTGGAACGGTTGTAGCTGGTCGGATCCGCCGGGTTGAACGAAGCGTTGGCTGCAGTGGTACCCGCCGCAGCCCCCGCCGCATTGGCAGCCGCAAGCTGTGCAGGCGTTGCAGCCGCAGTGGCGGCCGCGATCTCGGCAGGCGTCGGGTTCGGGTTACCCGGCAACAAAGAGCCGTTGAACGCGGTTTGATAGGCGCCGTCATAGGCGCTCTGGCGCAGCACCGGAACGCTCTCGGTCGAGTTCAGGTTGAACGGCTGAGTAATGGTGGACGTAGCCCTCGGCGCCTGGCTAGCCGTTTCCACCTTCAGGTTGCCGATGATGCCGTTCTGCAAATTACCGTTGGCATCCACGCCATAACCCTGCAGGTTATGGCCGAAATTATTGACGATGAAGCCTTCACGATCAGTACCGAAGTAACCGGCACGGGTGTAGCTGATATCGCCATTGTTGCTGGTGCGGAAAAAACCGTTGCCCTGAATGGCCAGATCCAGCGAGTTCTGCGTGTAGTTGATGTTGCCCTGGCTGAACAATTGGGACACATCGCTGAGCAGCACACCGCTACCGATCGGGTTGGAGCCACTGCTGAGCATCGACGAGGCATACAGGTCGGCGAACTCGGCACGCGACTGCTTGAAGCCCGCAGTACCGGCGTTGGCGATGTTGTTACCGGTCACATTGAGGTCACTGGTTGCAGCGCGCAGGCCGCTAAGACCGATATTGAACGACATGAAAAATCTCCTTGCCGAAAGCCCGGCAGTTATAGCCTGTTAATTACTGACCAATGACCTGCACTTGCGAAAGTGGCACATTGCCGACCCCCGCAAGATTGAGCATCAATTCGTTGCCGCCCAGCGTGACGCTGTCGACGTTGGCCGGCAGCAAGGTGTAGAGCCCCTTGGTTTCGTTGCCGTAGGTCGCCTGCGCCTCGAACCTGTAGGTACCCGGTTTCATCACATTGCCGCTGGCATCCTTGCCGTCCCAGATGAAGCTCACGTTGCCAGCCTGCTGCTCACCCAGGTTGATGCGGCTCACCACCGCACCGGCAGTGTCATAAACGTTGACGTACACGTTGCTGCTGCTGGTTGGCAGCACGGCACTGGCCTTGAAGCTTTCACTGGTATCGACCACCGCCTTGTCCACCGGCACGATCACCTTGCGACCGACCAGCGAAGAAGCCTGCAGGGCCTGGGAAGACTGATAGCCGGAGAGAATGGTTTCCATGCTCGAGTTGAGCTTCTCGACGCCCTCAACGGTACTGAACTGCGCCAGCTGGGCGATGAACTCGCCATTGCCCTGAGGCTCAAGCGGGTTCTGGTTGTTCAGCTGCGCCACCAGCAGGTTGAGGAACTGGTCCTTGCCCAGCTCCTTGTTCTGCGTGGTGGAATCCTGCTTGACCTGATACTTGTCCAGTACCGAACTGGAGCTGACGCCATCAACAGTGCTCATCTCTCACTCCCGGCTCACTGACCCAAGGTCAGAACGCGCTGCATCATCTGCTTCGCGGTATTCATCATTTCCACGTTGGTCTGGAAGGCACGACTGGCAGAAATCATGTCCGCCATCTCCTCGACCACGTTGACGTTGGGGTAGTACACGTAGCCCGCTTCGTCGGCGGCCGGGTGGTTAGGCTCGTAACGTGGCATCAGGCTGCTCTGGTCCTCGACGATACCCAGTACCTGAACACCCGCGCCTGACTGATCCTGATCGGCGAACAGCGAACCGTTCTCGCCACCCTGGGCCTGCTGAAACACGGTGGCGAATACCGGATGACGAGCCCGGTAGGTCTGATCGATGCTGGAAGACACCGTTTCGGCGTTGGCGATGTTGCTGGAAATGGTATTCAGGCGAGTGCTCTGGGCACTCATGCCGGTTCCGGCGATGTTGAAAACGCTGGTAAGTGACATATCGGGCTCCTTTATTCACCACGCAGGGCGCTGACGAGCCCTTTGAATTTGCTGTTGAGCAGCGTGAAGCTGGTCTGGAAAGCCACCGAGTTCTCGGCATAGTTGGCCTGCTCGACCTGAGCGTCCACGGTGTTCTGATCGATCGATGGCGCAGTCGGCGTTCGATAAGCCAACGCCGCATCGCCCATTGGCACGCCTTCTGCTGCGATATGCCGGCTATTGGTGGTTTTCAGACCGGAGTTGCCGCTGCCGCTGCTCTTGGCAGCCTGCTGGGCCAACACGGAGGCGAAATCCAGATCTCGCGCCTTGTAGTTGGGGGTATCGGCATTCGCCATGTTATTGGCCAACACCTCGGCACGCTGAGCGCGGAAGCCCAGTGCCTTCTCGTGAATGCCAAGCGCGTTATCGAAGCTGATGCTCATCTCAGGAACCTTTGCCGTATCGGCCAGCCGGTTTTCGTGCAAAGTTCTCAGCAAAGCACGTGCCAATTTATTTTTTATCTTATAAATCAGCTGGATAAGCTAAAACAAAGGGAAGCGGCAGGCGCGGGCGGCAAAGCTTTTCCGCCGATTGGCAAGCTGAGAGCGGCAATTGAACCAGGGCTTGCCGCTTTTCTGACGCGAGGGTGACGGAACACCGTCAGGCGAGGAGAACGAACCGAATGAAAAAAGGAGGCCGGTGGGGCCTCCTTTTCGCTATCGCTGAATCACTTGGCTTTGTAAATGATCCCTGGGCTGCACTGCACCATCTGGTACTTCTCCGGCAAACCATTGAGGGCTTCGGAAGCGCCAAGGAACAGATAACCGCCTGGCTTGAGCATCGCATGGATGCGCGTAAGGATGTCCTTCTTCACATCGGCGGAGAAGTAGATCAGCACGTTGCGGCAAAACACGATGTCGAACTTGCCGAGGCTGGCGTAACTGTCCAGCAGGTTCAGCGGGCGAAACTCGACGCGGCTCTTGATCGCCGGTTTGACCACCCAGCGCCCCGGCCCCTTGGGGTCGAAGTAACGCTGCAGCCGCTCCTGGGCAAGACCGCGGCCCATCGCCAGGCTGTCGTACTCACCGGATTTGCAGTTGTTGAGCATGGTCGGCGAAAGATCAGTGGCCACGATCTGCACACCGGTCTTGAGCTGGCCGATGTTGCTGCGCTCGAACTCATCGATGCTCATCGACAGCGAATAGGGCTCTTGCCCCGACGAACAGGCCGCCGACCAAATTCGCAGGCGCTGCCCAGGGTAGGCCTTGATCAGCTCGGGCAACACTCGATTCTTGAGCACTTCGAACGGATAGGCATCTCGAAACCACAGGGTTTCGTTGGTGGTCATGGCATCGACCACCTGCTCGCGCAGACCACTGCGCGGCTGGGTCTGCATGCGCTGCACCAGTTCGCCCAGGGTCTTGATGCCGTTGGTCTCCATCAGCTTGTTCAGCCGACTGGAAACCAGGTACTGCTTATTGCTACCCAGCACGATGCCACAGGCTTTTTCCAGAAAGATCCGGAACTGTTCGAAATCCAAATTACCTGAAGACACTCGCTGAGCCTCGCCCATCTAAAAAATCGAATGCGGCAGGTAGGCCAAGGCCCACCTGTCGATTTTGCCGCCACCGCCCGTTCAGTGAATCCGGGCAATTCCTGCGTTATGCCGAGTGATCGCTCGACTTGATGCGTTCGACCACGCGAGAGGCCAGATCGTCCGGACGGAATTTCGCCAGAAAATCGTTGGCCCCCACTTTCTTCACCATCGCCTGGTTGAATACACCCGATAGTGAAGTATGCAGGAGAATGTGCAGCTTCTGCATGCGCGGATCGGAGCGGATCGCAGCGGTCAGGGTATAACCGTCCATCTCCGGCATCTCGATATCGGAAATGATCATCAGCAGTTCCTGCTCCGGCACCTTGCCCTCGTCGACCATCGCTCGCAGGAAGTCCAGCGCCTGGCGTCCATCATTCAAGGCGGTGACCTCGACCCCTACCGTCTGCAGACAGCGCATCACCTGCTTACGCGCCACCGACGAATCGTCGACGATCAGCACGTGCTGGCTGACAGCCTTGGTCTGGGTCTCGACATCCACCACGCCGACGGAAATCACCTCGGAAGTCGGCGCCACCTCGGCGAGGATCTTCTCCACGTCGATGATTTCGACCAGTTTGTCATCCAACCGCGTGACCGCCGTCAGATAATGGTCGCGCCCGGTGCCCTTGGGTGGCGGATGGATCTCTTCCCAGTTCATGTTGACGATGCGCTCCACCGAGCGCACCAGGAAGCCCTGCACCTTGGTGTTGTACTCGGTGATGATGACGAAGCTGCCCTGCAGATCACCCAGCGGTCGCTTGCCCGTCGCCATGGACAGGTCAAGGATCGGGATGGTACCGCCGCGGATATTCGCCACACCCCGAACCACCGGGCTCGATTTGGGCATGATGGTGAGTTTCGGGCATTGCAACACCTCCTTCACCTTGAAGACGTTGATCCCGTACAGCTGTGGGCCGTCGAGACGAAACAGCAACAGTTCCAGGCGATTCTGCCCAACCAGCTGAGTACGCTGGTTGACCGAATCCATCACACCGGCCATGTACGGGCTCCCATGATTCCAATTACGCATCTGATTTGGTCAGCGTAGCAGGCGGCACGCGCCTTGCTTCCAACCAGACATGAATGCACAAACGACAATTATTCGACGCGCGATGGCCAAGAGCCTTCGTTGCCTGGCAGTTTTACCTGCTTTGATGGCGCTCGGCTATAGCACGCTGACAACTGCCTCAGTCACCCTGCCCGATCAGCTTATCGGCGAGACCCAGCGCTTTCTTGAGCAGGCAGTGGAGGACTATTTGCAGCGCAGCAATATCCAGGCGCGCCACGAGGTGCAGATCAACCGTCTGGACCCACGCCTGCGCCTGCCATTATGCGATCAGCCACTGACCACCACCCTGGAAACACCCGCTGAACCCGTAGGCCGGGTGACCATGCGCGTGCGTTGTGACGGCGCGGCCCCCTGGACGGTATTCGTACCCGGCCAGGTGCGTCTTTATCGCGAAGTGGTCACCCTGGTACGCCCGGTCAAACGCGAAGGCGTGCTTGGCGAAGCCGACATAATGCTGGCGGAACGTGATGTCGGCCTGCTCAATCAGGGCTACCTGACCGAGATGGAGCAGGCGATCGGCAGAAAGGCCACGCGCGCCATGCAACCGGACCAGGTCCTGGCGCCCGTGCATATCCGCCAGGCCGAGGTCATCCGCCGCGGTGACCAGGTCGTAATCAGCGCGCGCAGCGGCGGCATCAATGTGCGCATGCCCGGCGAAGCGCTCTCGGATGGCGCCATAGGCAAGCAGATAAGCGTACGCAACCAGCGCTCGCAGCGCGTGGTTCGCGCTCGGGTGACAGGCCCCGGGCAAGTCGAAGTGTCGATGTAGGTATCATGGGTATTCATTTATCTGGCAGATTGGCGAACGGATTGGCTGACTGGCGCAGATGGGTGTTTTAGACTGTGCGAGCGACGCGATTTTTTTGCCTAAAGTTTTCTCGGGCATAGCCGACAAACTAGGCAAGCGTCCAAACTCCGTCAGAGGTTCTGCATCATGGTCATCGATTTCAACCGACTCAACAGCAGCACGCCAGCCAGCACCACACGTGCCGGCAGCGCCCAGGGCGGCAAGAACGAAGCCATCGACAACAAGGCCGGTGGCAGCGAAGCCGCAGCCCAGAAAACAGCTGTCAGCAGCAAGAGCGGCGAATCCGTTCAGCTGAGCAGCGAAGCGCAACAGTTGCAGAAAACCGTCGACAAGCTGCGCGATCAGCCAGTTGTGGATACCGACCGGGTAGCCAAGCTGAAGCAGGCCGTCGCCGATGGCAGCTATCAGGTCGACAGCCAGCGCGTCGCCAGCAAGCTGCTCAACTTCGAGTCCCAGCGCTAGTCCCAGGGCTCGCGCTGGGGTGTTGGACGCCCAGAAACCGCTTTGACGTTTTGCCGGCACCCAAGCTGGCAGAGCTCGGATAGGTTCTACCCCAGAGAGCCCGCTCATGACCGCTACGACCCTGCTCGACCTGTTCAACGAAGATATCGGCCACGCAGAGCGATTGCTTGAGCTGATAGAGAGCGAATTCCAGGCTCTCAGCGACAACGATCTGCCCAGTCTGCAGCAGATACTGGCAGACAAGCAGCCACTGCTGGCCAGTCTCGATCAACATGGCAAGGCCCGCACTCAGATTCTTCTTGGTCTTCATCTGAGCGCTGACCGCGCAGGCCTGCAGGCACTCGCGCAACGCTCCGCTCAAGGTGCCGTGCTGATGGCCGCCAGCGACCGCCTGAGTGACCTGCTCGAGAACTGCCAGGGTGCCAACCTGCGCAACGGTCGGGTCATCCGCTCGAGCCAGAAATCGGCAGAAAAAATGCTCGGCATCCTGCGTGGAAACGAGACCCCATCGCTCTATGACAGCAGCGGGAGTACCGCTAAGATCGGCGGCAAGCGCCCGCTGAGCCAGGCCTGACATAACGACAAGATGCGCAATGATATCAAAATGGCATTATCATTGACGCAGCAGTACCTTGCCCCGGAGATCACTGGACCGTGTCCAACCCCTTCGTTCAGGATGGTGGCCCGCAACCCCCGAAAGTGCTCAAGGCACCCGTGGAAATCGTTGCCAACCTACGCCTTCTGCAACAACACCATGATCCCCTGGTGATCGTGTTCCATGAACGCAACCAGCGCTTCCAGAGCTATGTGATCGAGGTGGACCGCGATCAGAACCTGCTGGTTCTCGACGAAATGATGCCCAGCGATGGTGAGCGCTACATGCAGAATGGCGAAGCCTTTCGCGTCGAATCGCTGCATGACGGCGTGCGCATTGCCTGGGATTGCCCAACCGGCATGCAGGCGAGTGAATATCAGGGCGAGCGCTGCTATGTCGGCGGTATTCCCGGTGAGGTGCTCTACCACCAGCGCCGCAATGCGTTCCGGGCCGCTCTCAAGCAATCCGATCAGGTCAAGGTGGAAATCATCGGTGCCAAACTGCGCACGCCGCTCGAAGGCCTGATGCTGGACATCTCCGCCTCGGGGTGCAAGGTTCGCCTACCCGGCAACGCCAGCGAAAAACTGCAGCCAGGACAAGTGTACGAAGGTTTCTACGCCCTACTGCCAGTCGGCCGCCTGGAGGCCGCCGTGGAGTTGCGCCATGCCCGCTATGACGACAAGCTCGACCTGACCTTCGCTGGCCTGCATTTCGCCAACCTCAGTGGGCTGCAGCAGCGACTGGTAGAGCGTTTCGTTTACCAGTTGCAACGCGAAGCCCGACGCTTTGAAAGCGATACCTTTCTATAAGCTCAGGCCTGCGGCGATGGCGCAGGCCTGTCTTGCAGATCGTCGCCACCCTGTACATCGGGATCGGTAACGACAGGCTCCTGCATCTGCTCCTGCACCACCTGCTCATCGACGCGCGGATCCAGCGCAGCCACCAGCGGCGAAGCGGTCATGTTGACTGGCATGGCCACGTGCTGCAGTGGCGCATCATCGACCTGGTGAAGGTGGGTAACGATGTTCGAGCGCACCCGCCAGACCAGAAACAGCCCGCAGACACAGAAGAACGCGTAGAGCATGTTGGCGCCGAAAAAGCGCATCAGCACACCGACCAGTAGTGGGCCGATACAGGCACCGACGCCAAAGGTCACCAGCAGCATGGCGGTCAGCGACACACGTCGATCGGTTTCCACGTGGTCATTGGCGAATGCAACGGCCAGCGGATAGAGACTGAACTGCAGCATGCTGACGATGAAACCCACCGAAATCAGCAACAACAGGGGAGCTTCGGACAATATGGCCAGGGGGGCGGCGACCACCACCATGATCCCTGACATGCCGCGTATCAGCTTGACCCTGTCGAAACGATCGGACAGCCAGCCAAGCGGCGCCTGAACGATCAGGCCCGCCAGAATGCAGCAACCCATGAAGATACCGACCTGCTCGGTCGCCAGCCCCATATCGGCCGCGTAGAGCGGCGCCAGGCCATAGAAGGAGCCGATCATAAGGCCCGCCACACCGATGGTGGTCAGCGACAGCGGCACCCGTTTGAAGAAGAAACGCATCTCCAAAGGTGCCGGATGCAATGCCGCAGGGTGCAGGCGTCGGGTCAGCGCCACGGGAACCAGACACAGGGCGAACGCCAGCGCCACCAGCATCAGCAGCTCCAGCCCCAGGGTCGGATGCACCACCAGGACCAGTTGGCCAAGCACCAGTCCAAGATAGGACGCTGCCATGTAACCGGCGAACACCAGCCCACGCTGCTTGGTGTCGGCCTGCTCGTTGAGCCAGCTTTCGATGACCATGTACTGACACATCATCCCCAGCCCGACGAGCACACGCAGCACCAGCCAGGCCGGCAGCCAGTCGAGCAGGCCATGCCCCAGCACCGCGGCAGTGACCACACCAGCACAAGCGACGTAGGCGCGAATATGCCCGACCCGGGCGATCAGCCGGTGGCCGATCTTGCCACCGAGTACCAGCCCGAAATAGTTGGCCGCCATCAGTGCACCGGCCCACACGCCCTCCCCGGACTCGGCCAGCCGAAGCGCCAGATAGGTACTCAGCAGGCCCGAGCCGAGCAGCATCAGGACAGTGGCGATGTACAGCGAACTGAAAGACTTCCAGATCAAACGCATTGGACTGCAACGACTCCTTGTAACCAGCTCCCGCAGGAGACTCAACCTCGATCAACGACACCCGATGGACAAGCAGCCATCCAGGCCGGAGCCGACGGTCGCAGTGCCATATGGATAATGCGTGACCCGCAACAGTTCATTATTCCGCCGCCTGAATCGCAGCCCCTGCAGGTACCGCCCGACCAGCATTGCCACTCAAACGGCAGCATTGCCTTCAAGCACCGCCAGCCGGGCTTCGAGCTCGGCAATACGCGCCTCGAGTGCCTCCAGGCGATCCGCGGAAGATCCCGTGACCGATCGCTCCCCCTGCGCCGCACGCTCGTGCAACTGCGCCTGCAGCTCAGCCGGATCCCCCAGCAGATGGGCATAGCGATCCTCGCGCTGCCCCGGCTGCCGCCCCACCAGGCTGACCAGGTCTCGCCCGATCAGACGCTCCAAGTGGTGCTGCACCTGATCGGCATCGTCGAAATCATGCAGGCGGTTGCTGCGAGTGAGCAGCTCGCTGACCGTCTGCGGCCCACGCAACAGCAGCAAGCCTATCAGGGTCACTTGTGGCGCCACCAACTCCAGCGCCTTGTCGACCCGCTGCTCCCAGCGATCGGCGCGACTGCCCATGACCAACCGCGCAAAACCGCGCTCTTCCAGGCTTCGTGAGGCCTGACCGACAGCGCCAGGGGTGAGGTTCATCAACGGGTCGCGGCTGGTCTTCTGGTTGCAGGCCAGCACCAGCGCATTCAGGGTCAGGGGGTAGGCTTCAGGGGTCGTGGCCTGCTTCTCGATCAGACAACCCAATACCCGGGCCTCGGCGCTGGTCAGCGGCTCTGGGCGGGGCACATCGTTAGGCTCATCGGACATGTCGCATACCTGGCTGAGGGAAAGACCCCTAGCGTAGCCTGCAAGGCGGCAAGATGACACGTTTGCGAAAGAATTTAGCAGCTTGCAAATCGCTGATTTTCCTGAGCAAAAATGGCCCAGGAAAAATCAGGAACAGAAATGAGAAGTATTTCTATTGACTAATGATCGAGAATCATTATTATCTACTTCGTCAGCTGCGAAGCTGGCTTGATAATCTGAATGCATCCAGTCGGAAGCTCCAGTTTATCTCCTCATCAGGCTAATCACGGTTATTGACCCGGCTTTTTGCCGGGTCTTTTTTTTGATTTTTATCAGGCTAACGCAAACTGGTATGGCTGAACCGCGATGGCACATCTCCATCCTCGGCGCCGGATCATGGCGTCCCCTGCTGGAATCGAACCAGCATCTAGCCCTTAGGAGGGGCTTATTCTATCCGTTGAACTAAGGAGACCCGTTAGACCCACCGCCCATTACAGCAGCCGGCCGGCATGTTAACCATCACGACGAGATTTGTCATGCCGTTGACATGCCATCGCTCATCAGGCCGCCGGTTCGAACAGCCTCACCACCGCAATCTCACCCGCCTTCATGCGTATCTGCAACTGCCGCTCCTGCTCACGCACGCTTAGCACCGCCTTCTCCTTGACATGCCCGTAGCCGCGAATCTGCTCTGGAAGCTCGGCGATCATCAGCGCCGTCGGGTAATTGGTGGAGCTCAGCGCCTCCAGCAGCTTGCCCACGCTGCGCTCGTAATCGTCGATCAGGCTGCGCTCCAGCTGGCGCTCCTCGCTGCGTGCGAAAGGGTCCAGCCAGGTACCGCGCACAAAGCGCAGTGTCGACAGCACCTTGAATGCCCTCAGCATCCATGGCCCGAAGCTGCGCTTGCGAGGCTCGCCCGTCACCTTGTCGGTCTGGCTCAGCCAGGAAGGCGCCAGATGAAACTGCAGGCGGAAATCACCCTCGAACTGCGCCCGCAATGCCTCGCTGAAAGCGCTGTCGCTATACAGGCGTGCGACTTCATATTCGTCCTTGTAGGCCAGAAGCTTGAAGTAGTAACGCGCCACGGCCCGACTCAGGCGCCGCTGAGGATCGCTGTCACGCTCGCCAACGCGCATCACCAACTGCCGGTAGCGCTCGGCGTAGGCCGCATTCTGATAAGCGGTCAGACGCGTGACCCGATCCTCGATGATGGCCTCCAGCGTTTCGCAACGCGGGGCCTCTGCAATCGCTGGCCGCACCAGGCGCTCGACGGCTGCGGCGTCATGCGCCGCGCGCCGTCCCCAGAGAAATGCCTGCTGATTGAATGCGACCGCCACGTTGTTGAGTTCGATGGCCTTGTCGATGGCCTCGGCGCTGATTGGCACCAGGCCCTTCTGGTAGGCATAACCGAGCATGAACAGGTTGGTGGCGATGCTATCGCCCAACAGCCGAGTCGCCAGATGAGTGGCATCGACGAACCAGGTCTTGCTCGCGCCAACGGCATCGCTCAGCGCCTGGCGCATGGCCTGCCCCGGAACCTGAGCATCGGGGTTGCGGGTGAATTCGGCCGTGGCCGCCTCGTGGCTGTTGATGACCGCGTGGGACACCTGCTCGTTGAGCTTGGCGAGGGCATCCTCACCCGCCGCCACGACCAGGTCGCAGCCGATCAGCAGATCCGCCTCACCGGCGGCGATACGCACCGCATAGATATCATCCTGATGGGCGGCGATGCGCACATGGGTATTCACCGGGCCGAACTTCTGCGCCAGGCCCGCCTGATCGAGCACGGTACAGCCCTTGCCTTCCAGGTGCGCCGCCATGCCCAGCAATGCCCCCACGGTGGTCACTCCGCTGCCGCCGACACCGGGCAGCAGAATGCTCCAGGGCCGCTGCAACGACGGCAGGCGCGGTTCCGGTAGCGCCACGAACAACGCCCCCGCGCCGACCGCCTGCGGCTGGCGCAACTGCCCGCCGTGCACGGTCACGAAACTGGGGCAGAAGCCGTCCAGGCAACTGAAATCCTTGTTGCAGGCGTTCTGGTCGATCTCCCGCTTGCGCCCCAGTTCCGTCTCCAGCGGCAGCACCGACAGGCAATTGGATTTCACGCTGCAGTCGCCACAGCCCTCGCATACGGCGGAGTTGATGAAAGCCCGCCGTGCCGGATCGACCAGTTTGCCGCGCTTGCGCCGGCGGCGCTTCTCGGTCGCACAGGTCTGATCGTAGATGATCACCGAAACCCCCTTGCACTCGCGCATTTCACGCTGCACGGCATCCAGCTCGCGACGGTGATGAAAGGTGGTGATCGACGCGAAGGTCGAGCGACTCGGGTACTTGTCCGGCTCGTCGCTGACCACCGCGATGCGCTTCACACCCTCGGCGAATACCTGCTGGCTCAGTTGATCGACGCGCAACTCGCCGTCCACCGGCTGACCACCCGTCATGGCCACCGCATCGTTGTAGAGAATCTTGTAGGTGATGTTGACGCCTGCCGCGACGGCAGCGCGCACGGCCAGATGCCCTGAGTGGAAATAGGTGCCGTCACCCAGGTTCTGGAACACGTGTGGCGTATCGGTGAACGGCGCCTGACCGATCCAGGTCACCCCTTCTCCGCCCATCTGCGTGAAGGTCTCGGTGCTGCGATTCATCCACTGGGTCATGTAATGGCAGCCGATGCCGCCCATGGCTCGGCTGCCTTCCGGCACCTTGGTAGAGCTGTTGTGCGGGCAACCCGAGCAGAAATGGGGGGTACGTACGGTGCTGTAGCTGCGCGCCGCCAGGGCCTTTTCCTTGGCATCGAGAAAGCCGAGTCGCGCTTCGATGACATCACTGGTGTAGATGGGAGACAGCCGCCGGGCGATGACCCGAGCGATCATCGCCGGCGTCAGCTCACCCAGGTTGGGCAACAGCGACTGGCCCTGCTCGTCGAACTCGCCCACCACCCTCGGCCGTTTGCCGACAGGCCAGTTGTAGAGCTGACCGGTCAATTGATCCTCGATGATGCTGCGTTTTTCCTCGACCACCAGAATCTCATCAAGCCCATCGGCGAAGTCGTGCACGGACACCGGCTCCAGCGGCCAGCTCATGCCGACCTTGAGCACCCGCAAGCCGATCCGCGAACAGAGCGCGTCATCCAGCCCCAGATCCTCCAGCGCCTGGCGTACGTCCAGATAGGATTTGCCCGTGGTGATGATCCCCAGCCGCGGGTTGGGTGAGTCGAGCATGACCCTGTTCAGGCCGTTGGCGCGGGCGAAAGCGCGGGCCGCGTAGATCTTGTAGACGTTGAGACGTTTTTCCTGGGCCAGTGGCGGGTCCGGCCAGCGAATGTGCACGCCCTCTTCCGGCAGCTCGAAATCATCGGGCAGGCTGACCTTGACCCGCTGCGGGTCGACATCCACCACGGCAGACGAGTCGACGTTCTCGGCGATGGTTTTCAGTGCGACCCAACAGCCGCTGTAGCGCGAAAGCTCCCAGCCGATGATGCCGTAATCGAGGATTTCCTGAACGTTGGCGGGGTTGAGCACCGGAATCGAAGCGGCAATGAAGGCATGCTCGCTCTGGTGTGCGATGGTCGACGACTTGCAGCCGTGGTCGTCACCCGCCAACAGCAACACACCGCCATGGGGCGAGACACCCGCCGAGTTGCCGTGCTTGAACACATCGCCACTGCGGTCGACACCCGGGCCCTTGCCATACCACATGGCGAATACCCCATCATAGCGGGCGCCAGGAAACAGGTTGGTCTGCTGGCTACCCCAGACCGCGGTAGCACCGAGCTCTTCGTTGACGCCGGGCTGAAAGTGGATGGCGTTCTGCTGCAGAAACTCGCGAGCCTCCCAGAGGCTCTTGTCCAACCCACCCAGCGGCGATCCGCGATAACCGGAAATGAAGCAGGCCGTATTCAGGCCCGCAGCGCAATCACGCTGCTTCTGCAACATGGGCAGGCGAGTCAGTGCCTGGGTGCCAGTGAGGTACAGATGACCCGTGGCGAGACGGTACTTGTCGTCCAGGCGGATTTCGGCCAAAGACATAGGGCGGCGCTCCTGTTGTTTTTATGGCGACCTTTTCAAGTGGCAACGGTAGGTACCACCTGTCCACATCCATCAGGATCACTGTATGGATGGCTACCTTAAGCATAGACCGGAGCGCAGCGATTTTTTCTTTCTCATTTGCGCCGCCAATGCCAATACTGAGCATGAACGTTCCAATAAAAACGACTAACCGGAAACGAACATGCACGAGCCATTGAGCGCCATCGACCGCCGCATCCTGCGCCTGATGCAACGCAATGCCGACCTGAGCGCCGCCGAGATAGCCAAGAAAGTGGAGCTGTCCCAGTCCCCCTGCTGGCGACGCATCAACCGCCTGCAGGAGGAAGGCTTCATCGAACGCAAGGTCGCACTGCTCAGCCATAAACGGCTAGGTTTCAACATCACCGTTTTCGTCAGCATCAAATTGTCGGCACACGGACGCAGCAATCTCGACGAATTCGAGCAGGCGATAACCGGCTATCCGCAGGTTCTGGAGTGCTACACCATGGCGGGCAGCTCTGACTATCTGCTCAAAGTGGTGGCACGGGATATCGCCAGCTATGAGCGCTTTTTGCGCGACCAACTCCTGCAGCGACCACACGTTCAGGAGGCGCATTCAGGCATTGCGATGAGCGAAGTGAAGCGCACGACGGAGCTGCCCCTGGACTGACGCCTGGCGACGTTCATGCATTTTGCAATGCGGCAGTCGAGCGACCTTGCAACATGCACGGCAACAAGCCGTAAATAGTTATTTAAGTGATTGATTTATAAGTATTTTTTTATTTAAAAAGATTGGCACGGGAACTGCTCTTTTACTCGCATAGAATCCGAATGCGAGAACCCCACCATGAACAGCTTCATCGCCCTGGCCACCGCCATCGCTCTGACCCTGCTAGCAGGCGCCGCATTCGCCAACTTTCAAAATAATCAGCAGCAGGCCACGGCTATGCAGCTGGTCCAGCAAATGCGCGCCACACCCGTACAGTTTCAGCACGCGACCAAGGTGGAGCCTGGCCAGTTCGAGGCCAAGCCCCTGACCAACAGCGAGTGGCAACCCCGCCCGCAACAGCGTTTCACCTTCTGAGTGCCGGGCCATGTGGAGCGTATTTTTCCCAGGTTTCGTATTGCTGCTGGCCACTATCGCCTGTGTGGCAATCTGGCTGATCGACGGACTTTCCGATCGCATTCCGCCGCAGATCTCCAGAGATGACCAGAATGGCCCCCATGACCCATTTTTCTGAATGCCAACCGCAGAACGCGAGGAGAGCATGATGTCCAAACCAGCCCTGTTGTTTCTGCTGATGGCAGTGGTATCGGCAAGCCTGCTGTGGATGGCCCCTGGCCAAGCCGAATGGCTGACTGCAGCCGCACGGATCGCGCTACCGATCAGTGTGGTATCACTGACGGTCGCCTTGCTGATCGGCAAACGGGTCAAGTTCGATCCGATCCTTCGCTAGCCGCCAACCCTCCACCGCGAAGCCGTTGGATGCGCGCTAATCGCGCAATTGGATTGGCGTATCGATCAGTTGCACCAACCTGGCAACCGTCTGCTCTATGGGGCCCGAGTTATCCAGAACAATCGCGCCATGCCCACCACCAGCGAACCTGGCATTGCGCGCCAACCTGGCTTCGATCTCATCCAGCGTTTCTCGACCACGACGCAGCAGCCTCGAGCGCAGTACGTCGGGGTCAACCTCCAACAGGATCGCCAACAGTTGCGGATAACGCTGCCGAGCCTCCTCCCAATACCCACGAGAACCGTTGACCAGTACCTGATGGCCGGCGGACAGCCAGACGTCGATTTCCTTTGGGATGCCATACCACAATCCATTGGCTCGCCAGCTCATGGCAAAGTCACCGGACTGCAGACGTGCCGTGAACGCTTCGGGTGAAACGGCGATAGCATCCTCCCCGACAGCCTCGGCGGAGCGCGTGATCACCCGCCTGACCACTTTGCAGCCTCGAGCGTCGAGCACTCCCCGCGCGGCGTCGAGCACACTGTCCTTGCCCGCCCCCGAAGGCCCCATGAGATAGATCAGCCTACCCGCCATTCGCAACGACCTCCGTAGCATCTGTCACTGCAGACAATCTCCCATCATAGCGAAGTAGTTCACTGCATGAACCAGATGGGGCGCTATGATGCGCCCGGTCTTGCAAGCCGGCTGGTTTGCCGCGGACTCGTCGCCCGTCACATACATACACATATACGTTCCCCCGCAAAACCGCTGTTTCACTCTGGCCAAAGCCATCATGGCGTATCCGTGATTTGACAATTGAGGCCCGCTAAATGGGACTTACAGCGCATTTGAAAATAATTTCGATAATTGGTGCTGGCAAAAAGCCTTTACCCAGGCCAGAATACGACACGTAATTGGCGTCAATTATTTGCTGACAAGAAGCACGATCACCAGACAAAATGCTGGCCGCGGTTGAACGGCTGCCGCTTGGGATGGTCGAAGTAACGACAATCTCGTAGCTATATGCCATTACGGCTTCGTTTCCTTGAACTAATTGGTTGATGTATGCGCCCTATGAAACAGGCTATCTACTCCAGCCGTACGGCTGACAAGTTCGTCGTTCGGTTGCCCGACGGCATGCGCGAGCGCATCGCTGATGTCGCCCGCCAACACCACCGCAGCATGAACTCCGAGATCATCGCCCGCCTGGAGCAGAGCATGCTTCAGGAAGGCGTACTGGACGACGAGGCCGATGTGCGCCTGGACAGCCCGGAGCTTTCCCTGCACGAGCGGGAACTGCTGCAGCGCTTCCGCCAGCTATCGCGTCGCCAGCAAAATGCACTCGTCGCACTGATCGCGCACGACGCTGAGATGGCCGCCGGCAACGACGACTGAATCTGCGAAAACAAAAAACCGGCTCCAGGCCGGTTTTTTTGTTGCTTCAGAAAAGCTGTTTCCCCATCAGAGGAGAAACAGCGTAGCCAGCCCGAGAAAGATGAAAAAACCACCGCTGTCGGTTACCGCAGTGATCATCACACTGGCGCCCATCGCCGGGTCACGCCCCAAGCGCATCAGCGTCATGGGGATCAGCACCCCCATCAGCGCAGCCAACAGCAGGTTGAGCGTCATTGCCGCAGTCATCACCACGCCCAGCGACCAGCTGTCGTACAGACCGTAGGCCACCACCCCGATCACCCCACCCCAGACCAGGCCATTGATCAATGCAACGCCCAGTTCCTTGCGAATAAGCCGCGATGTATTGCCGTTGCCGGTACTGACCTGATCGAGCGCCATCGCGCGGACGATCATGGTGATGGTCTGATTGCCCGAATTACCACCGATACCCGCCACGATCGGCATCAAGGCCGCCAGTGCCACCAGCTTCTCGATGGAGCCCTCGAACAGGCCGATGACACGCGAGGCCATGAACGCAGTGATCAGGTTGACGGCCAGCCAGGCCCAGCGGTTGCGCACCGACTTCCAGACCGATGCGAAAATATCTTCCTCTTCACGCAGACCCGCCATGTTGAGGACTTCGCTTTCGCTTTCCTCACGGATCAGGTCGACCATCTCGTCGATGGTCAGGCGGCCAATGAGCTTGCCGTTCTTGTCGACTACCGGCGCAGAGATCAGGTCGTAACGCTCGAAAGCCTGAGCAGCGTCATAGGCGTCCTCATCGGGATGAAAGCTGACCGGGTCATTGGCCATGACCTCGGCAACCTGCTTCTCCGGGTCGTTGACCAGCAGACGCTTGATCGACAGCACGCCCTTGAGCACCCCGTCGTAGTCGACCACGAACAGCTTGTCGGTATGCCCCGGCAGCTCCTTGAGGCGACGCAGGTAGCGCAACACCACCTCCAGGCTGACGTCCTCGCGGATGGTGACCATCTCGAAGTCCATCAGCGCACCGACCTGCTCCTCTTCATAGGAGAGCGCGGAACGCACCCGCTCGCGCTGCTGAGCGTCGAGGGTTTCCATCAGCTCATGGACGACGTCACGCGGCAGTTCGGATGCCAGATCCGCCAGCTCGTCGGCATCCATCTCCTTGGCCGCCGCGAGGATCTCATGATCCTCCATGTCGGCGAGCAGCGTCTCACGCACGGCGTCGGACACTTCGAGAAGGATGTCGCCGTCACGGTCCGCCTTGACCAGTTGCCAGATGGCAAGACGATCTTCCAACGGAAGGGCTTCGAGAATGTAAGCGACGTCGGCGGAGTGCAGATCATCGAGCTTGCGCTGCAGCTCGGCGAGGTTCTGCCGATGCACCAGACCTTCGACGCGGTCCTGGTGGTGGCCTTCCTGGCGATGGGTAAGGTCTTCGACCAGTCTGTGCCGCTGCAGCAACTCGACGACCTGAGCGAGTCGGTCCTGCAGGCTTTCTTGCGGCTTCTTGGTTTCTACTTCTGACATGGCACACTCCGCCCCCAGCGGCGGCGCGCGCCCGCGAGGGTCAATCAGTCAATACGTGATTGCACACTTGGAATTCTGAGTTACTACTGGGTAAGTCCATGGTGAGGATCCACAAGCCCCGGCGGGGCTGACAGACGAATAATAACACGCTAATCAGCCATGTACGTGACAAAGGCATGGCAAGACAAGCGCTTGCAGCGTTTTCCTGAACCCGTCCGCATGAGTTCGAATACTGCGACGCACGTCATCAGGCAGAAGGCACGTGGCAACGGGCAGAGCAGCGACTAAGCTTGCCAGAACACGTCAGGGAGGACGTCACCATGCAATGGATACGCTGCACAGCCGTCTACGCCATTCTGCTCAGCCCAACCACACTGCCCGCGTCTAGCGTGTTTCGCTGCGAACATGGCGATGGCCATATCACCTTCAGCCAATATGGCTGCAGCGAAAGTCAGCAGCAGCGAATTCAGGACACCCACAACCCCAACCCCGGGAGCGTCGTCACCCCACTGACGCGCCCAGAGCCCACACCGAAAAGCGCAACGGAACCCTCTGAAAAGACGCTGACCGTGATCGGCGAGCAGCAGGACGGCTGTGGCAATGCCGTCATAGGCAGCGCCAGACGCGAAGCGATCATCAGGAAGCAGATACGCACCGGCATGACCCGCAAGGACGTCGAGAGCGCGCTAGGCAAGCCACAGCGCATCAGCCAACGCAACGGCCAGACGACCTACCATTACACCAACAAGGACAACAGCGAGCGGCGCACGGTCAGTTTCGACCAGAATGACTGCGTAATGGGAAAACGCTAGACAAAGAAAAAGGGCCTGCATCACTGCAGGCCCTTTTGGGTATGGCGGACTCAGGAGGATTCGAACCTCCGACCGCTCGGTTCGTAGCCGAGTACTCTATCCAGCTGAGCTATGAGTC
>NZ_JBQWIF010000025.1:0-80672 GCF_052958135.1 Pseudomonas sp. SZ40
GGGCTGAAGCCCACCCTACAGGCAGCACGCCTCGCCGCCGGTAACCCCGGTAGGGTGGGCTTCAGCCCACCAGCGCGTTATCCCGCCCTTACGCTCGTGAGGTTGCCGCCAACCGTAACGGCCAGGCGATTGGTGGGCTGAATCCCACCCTACAGGCAGCACGCCTCGCCGCCGGTAACCCCGGTAGGGTGGCCCCGGTCCTGGGTCGGGCTGCGGGCCGCTTTCTCAGAAGCTGTAGCGGGCCGTCACCTTGAAATTGCGTGGGTCGCCGTAGATGTCGTAGGGGTACCACTCGCCGTTGGCCACGCTGGTGTAGTAGGTGCGGTCGAACAGGTTGTTGACGTTGAGCTGCAGATCCAACTGCTCGCTGGCCTTGTACCCGGCCACCAGGCCAACCACGGTGTAGGAACCCTGCTGGTTCTTCCAGGCAGTGGCACCGGTGCCACCTGAAGTACGGATGCGGCTCTGCTGGTAGACATCACCCCCTATGCGCCAGCGCTGCAGCTCCCCGGGCAAGGTGTAGAGCGTCGACAGTTTGAACAGCTGGCGCGGTTTCTTGCGGTCGAAGTCCTCGCCTTCGCGGGCTGCGTTGGCGTCGCTGACATACTTGGTTTGGGTGTAGGTGTAGCCCGCAGCGACCTGCCAGTCGTCGCTCAAGGCGCCCTGGATTTCCAGGTCGATGCCGCGGCTGCGCACCAGCCCGGCGGCCTCGTAGCAGGAGCTGTCAGGCGTGGAACCACAGCCGAGTTGGCCCGTCAGGGTCTGGGCACGATTTTTCTGGTCGATCTGGAACAGTGCCAGGCTGGCATTCAAGGCACCGTCGTAGTATTCGCCCTTGATACCGACTTCGTAGTTCTCACCAACCATCGGCTCCAGCGGTTTTCTGTCCAGGCCGCGATCGTTCTGGGGTTTGAAGATATCGGTGTAGCTGACGTAGACCGAGTGGTTTGTATCCAGGTCATAGACCACACCGGCATAGCGGGTCAGGTTGCGAGTGACCTTGTAATCGCTTTCGCTGCTTTCGCGATCGTCGTATTCGTACCAGTCGACGCGACCGCCGAGGATCAGCGACAACGGTTCGCTCAGGCGCAGGCGGGTCGTGGCGTAGACGCTGTCCTGGGTGGTCAGCTCACCCGTCCAGGAGGGGTCGACCACGATGTTCGGTTTCGCGTGACCACGGGGATTCCAGGCGAAGAGGTCGATGTCGTCATCGATGAAGTCGCTCCAGCTGTCACCCGTGCGGTAAGTCAGCTCACGCTTGCTGGCGCCCACGGTCAGGTCGTGCTCCAGACCGAACAGCTGGAAGGGCCCGCTGAGCGCCAGGTCGTAGCCGACTTCCTTCTGCTCCATGGCCTGTGTCCACAGGTAGTGGCGGTCGTATGCCCAGATCGAAGAAGCCAGCACCTCGGTATCGGTTTTCGCCTGCATCGCTGCCAGGCGCAGCGTCCAGTCGTTGGCGAAACCGTGCTCCAGGGTGGCGAAGTAGCCGGTGGTGCGGTTGTCCGAATACTCCCAGTCATGCCCCAGGAAGGTGTCGCGGGGCAGTCCCAGATGACCGCCGCCACGGGCCATGGGCAATCCGCCCCAGATGTAGTTGCTGTAGTTCTTCTGCCGGTAGGCGCCGAGGGTCAGGGTGGTGCTTTCGCTGAGATCGGCGTCGACCACGCCGTAGAACAGGTCGTGATCGTGTTCGACCGAATCGCGGAAACTCTTGGCGTCCTGCCGGGAGATCACGGTCCGGGCGCGCAGGGTGCCGTTTTCATTGAGCGGGCCGCCGACATCCAGGGTGCCGGTGTAGTTGTCCCAACTGCCGGCGCTGCCGGTAAGCGTGCCTTGAAATTCATGGGTCGGGCGCTTGCGCACCAGGTTGATGGCGCCGGATGGGCTGCCGGCGCCCTGGGCCAGGCCCGTGGCGCCGCGGACGATTTCCACACGGTCGTACATGGCCAGGTTGGCTTCGCCGCTGGGCAGGTAGGTCAGCAGGCTGGTGGGGAAGCCGTCGTACATGACGTTGTCGACATCGAAGCCGCGGGCGCTGAAAGACGGCCTGCCGACACCTCCCGAATTGTTCAGGAAAACGCCGGGTGTGCTCTGTACCACGTCACTGATGCTGGTCATGGCCTTGTCGTCCATGCGCTTGCGGGTGACCACACTGACCGACTGCGGTGTTTCGCGCAGGCTCAGGGGCAGCTTGGTGGCGGTCTGCATGGTGCCGGTGGTGTAGGAGTCACTGTTCTCGGTCGTCGCCGTCAGGCCCTGGCCGGTGATGCTGGTGGCGCCCAGCTCCAAGCCCGCGCCCGCTTCCTGCGGTGTCAGCAGATACAGGCCATTGCCTTGCGGTGCAGCTTGCAGACCGGTGCCTTGCAGCAGTTGCCGCAGCCCGCCTTCCACGCTGGTGGCGGCGTTCAGGCCGGGGCTGCGCAAACCTTCCACCAGGGCTGGCTCGATGGGCAAGGTGATGCCTGCCTGACTGGCGAAGTCGGACAGGGCGCTGCTCAGGTTACCGCCCGGTACCTGATAGGCACGACTCTGCTCGGTTGCCTGCTCGGCGGCCTGCAGCTGGGCCGCAGTGAGGCTGCCGCCCGCGATGATCAGCCCCAGTGCGGCAGCGTATACCGCCCGTGCCAATGGTTGCATGCCCTGCGTCGTCGCCATGTTGCCGTCCCCGCCCAGTGAGAATGATGTGGTTACGGGAGGGACACGCAGCCAGAAGAAAACACGACAATGATTCTCAGAACCAGCTCACGATCTGCTGCGCTTCGGCCCTGCGGCGTCAAAACAGGCTGGATTGCCAGCCCGAACCAGGCGTTCCCGTCGCAATGCTCATGTACAACTCGTAAACACGCGTGCGAGCCCAGTCCGCTTCTTCGCTTGTTTTTGCGGGGGCGCCTGGCCCTGCAGTGCGCTAGCTCGTGAACAGGTTCTTACGCGGTGGCACGCGCGGTGACGGTGACCCAATAGGCCGTGCGGTAGTGGACGCTCACCGGCAGGGTCTGGCTCAGGGCGCGGAGAATCTGGTCGGTATCGCGCAGCTGGAAGGCACCGGAGATCAGCAGCCCGGCCACCGCCGGATCGCAACGCAGCAGACCCGGGCGATAGCGATCCAGCTCGGCGATGAAGTCATCCAGGCGCATCTTTTCTGCACGCAGCACGCCGCTTAGCCAGTCGAGACGATGCTGTGCCAGTGCCACCGCAGGCTCTGCAGTGCGAGCGTTGACGTAGGTCTGCTGGCCGGTCGCCAGACGCAGCAGGCCGTCATCGCCTCGTGACAGCCGCGGACGCACTTCGACAGCACCCTCCAGCGCAGCGAGGTAGGTACTTTGCGGGTATTGGCGCACCAGAGCGCGGCTGCCCAGCAGGACGATTTGCGCGTCGGCGGTATCGACGATGAAGGGCCGCCTGGCCTGCTCACCGGGCACCTCGATGAGCAGCTCGCCGGCGATCAGGCGTACGCGACGAACGCTGTCGTCGTAGGCGATATCGACTGCGCTGCCGGTGTTCAGGCGAAGCTGTCCGCCATCCGGCAGGTGCAGGGTGCGCTGCTCACCGGTGGCGGTGCGCTCGTCCGCCTGCCATTCACGCCAGGGCAGGCTGCGGTGTGCGGCAAGGCCGAGCGGGGCGGCGGCGATCAACAGGGCAAGGGTTTTGAGCACTTGTCGCCGTTGCAGATTGCGTGGGCGCTCCAGGGCCGCCCGTCCGGCGCCTCCGGCAAGCTGTTGGGCATGAGCGCTGAAACGCTCGGCCAGTTGCCAGGCTCGCTCGTGATCGGCATGTCGGGCCCGCCATTCGGCACAGGCAGCATGCTCGGCGGCGCTGACCCCACTGTTCTGTAAACGCACGAACCAGCCGGCCGCCTCACGGGCGATCCGCCGGTCGATGGGCGACTCACTCATGCCTCGCGCCCTGGCTGGCGAGCACGATGCACTCCTCGAAGGCCCGTGCCAGATGGCGCTGCACCGAGCGCACGCTGATGCCGAGCCGACTGGCGATCTCTTCCTGTGTATAACCTTCCAGCTGCGCCATCAGGAACGCCTGCCCGGCCTTGGCGGGCAGTGCGGCAAGTACCTGATCGACCTCGTCGAGCGCTTCGAGCACCAGAGCCTGATGCTCCAGCGATGGCGCCAGCTCTTCCGGTATTTCCGCCAGCGCGGCCAGGTAGGCGTGCTCCAGCGAGCGGCGGCGGTAGAGGTTGATGGTCAGGCGGTTGGCGATGGTGGCCAGGTAGGCGCGGGGCGTCGTGAGGTTCAGTGGCTCGCCCGGGGCATTGCTGAGCAGGCGCACGAAGGTGTCCTGGGCCAGGTCCGCCGCATCGGCGGCATTGCCCAGGCGCTTGCGCAGCCAGCCTTGCAGCCAGCTGTGGTGGTGGCTGTAGAGCTGATCGATGGCCTGGTGCGGGTGGTGAGGTGCCGGTGGAGTGGAATGCACGGGATAGGTTCGGTGGGAATGAGAATTCGTCGCATTCTATCAGTGTAATTATGCACTCGTACAAACAAGGGTGCGGCTGCAGCGCTTCCTGGCTATCGCTGCGCTCAACGCCAGGTTCCGGGACGTTGCAAGCGCTGATCGGACTATGCTGAATTCGTCATCTGCCGGGAGCAAAGGCATCAAGCCAGCGACTGCTTCAGGTCTCACTGTATAACGTCAATCTGGCCCTGCGGCCGCCTCGAACAAGGAGCTCAAGATGATTCGACTGACCCTGGACGAAGCCGAAGAGCTAGCGCTCTCGATCATGCGCCACAACGGCTTCAGCGAAGCCCAGGCGCGGGCAGTGACCGCCACCGTGCTGGCCGGCGAGCGCGACGGCTGCGCCTCCCACGGCCTGTACCGCGTGCTGGGCTGCGTCAGTTCGCTGAAGGCTGGCAAGGTGGTGGCCGATGCCGAGCCCGAGGTGATCGACCAGGCACCCTCGATCGTCCGCGTGGATGCCCGCGGCGGCTTCTCGCAGCTGGCTTTCCAGGCAGGGTTGCCGGTGCTCGAAGAGAAAACCAGGGCCAACGGCATCGCCGCGCTGGCGATCAACCGCTGTGTGCATTTTTCCGCATTGTGGGTAGAGATCGAGGCGCTCACCGAAGCCGGGCTGGTGGCCCTGGCGTGCAATCCCAGCCATGCCTGGGTAGCACCGGCCGGTGGCAGCAAGCCGATCTTCGGCACCAACCCCATCGCCTTTGGCTGGCCGCGCGCCGGCAAGCATCCGTTCATCTTCGACTTCGCCACCAGCGCCATCGCCCGTGGCGACATCGAGTTGCACCGTCGTGCCGGCAAGGCCATCCCGGAGGGCTGGGGCATCGATGCCGACGGCCAGCCGAGTACCGACGCCGAGGCGGTCATGAACGGCGCCATGCTGACCTTTGGCGGGCACAAGGGCTCGGCGCTGGCGGCCATGGTGGAGCTGATCGCCGGGCCGCTGATCGGTGACCTGACCAGCGCCGAGTCCCTGGCCTACGACGCCGGCAGCAAATCGTCGCCCTATCACGGCGAACTGATCATCGCCCTCGACCCGCAGCGCTTTCTCGGTGCGGCTGCCGATCAGCATCTGGCAAGGGCCGAGGCGCTGTTCGACGGCATCGAGGGGCAGGGCGCGCGCCTGCCCTCGCAGCGCCGCTACGATGCCCGCGCACGCAGCCTCATCGACGGTGTACAGATTCCCCAGGCGCTCTACGACGACCTCAAGGCGCTGCTCAATTGATGCTGTAACCGCGCCCGCTCAGGCAAGCACCCAAGGCGCGCCGGTAGTAGTCGGTGGCGCTGGCGGCGGGTGCACTGACGGCGGTAGCCGGGTCGAAACCGCTCTGGCCGACCGCCCAGCTGTGGCACTCGTAGCGGTCGCGGGCCTGCAAGTCCGCGTTCTGACCGCGGGCCGGATAGGCGATCACGTTGTAATTGGCCGCAGGGGCCGCCACGGCTACCGGTGGCGCCTCGACCACGATGTACTGCCTGCGATCGGCGTTCCACATGTAGTAGGTACCGGCCGCGACGAAGTACAGCGCACTGCCGATCCACAGCTCACGAGCGTAGTCCGGCAGGCCATGGCCATGCCGCGGCCCCGGGCCACCCCAGCCTGGTCCCGGGCCGCCATGCCCGTGATATCCGCCCGGCCCCCCAGGACCACCGCCCGGCCCGCCGGGACCAGCCACCGCGTTCAGGGAAAGCGTCGCCAGCAACAGTGCGGCGACGGCGGTACGGGGGAGACTTGCTTTCATCGTGGGCTCCAGAAAATGCGATAGCCCGACCAGCTGGTTGGGCAGAATCGATTATCCAGAGGCCTGTGCAAAGGGACGTCAGGCAGATGTAAAGCTGGTGTAAAGGAGGCTAGAGTCGAGGCTATCGTCAGTCGATGCCAAGAAAGGCAGCGACGCTTTGCTCGAGAATCTGCACCAGCTCAGCGTCCATGTACTGATACTCGTCCGGGATATCCAGAACGTGCAGTGGTTTATGGCTCAGCAGCCGAGCGAAGTCCGCCAGCAGGCGGCTCTTGTGTTTGTGCTCCATGACGAACACCACGTCGGCCCACTGGATATCGCCCGCGCTCACCGTCCTTCGTGCCCTCGGGCTGGTGCCTGCGGAGCGCACGCTGAGCCCTGGATGCTTGCGCCATAGCGTTTCGGCGGTAGGGCTGCGCCACTGATTGCGGCTGCAGATGAACAGAACATGCGTCATGAGTCGTGCCTGTCTGAAGTCGATTGCAGGCGTTGTTTTCTCGCCTCGGCGAAGCGTTTGCACTCGGCCCTGAGCCAGCCGCTGAAAACCGCGACCCGTGGATCGTCAGGCTGGCGGCACAGCAGTACGTAACGTGCAGGGGCTTGCACGCTGGTGTTGAAGACGTTTACCAGGCGTCCGCTTTTCAGCTCGTCGTACACCAGGGCGGTGCGGCCCATCGCAACCCCCTGGTGATTCACCGCTGCGGTAATCGCAAGGCTGGACAGGTTGAACTGCTGCCCACCGATCTGCCCGGCCCACTGCGGGTGCGCGGCTTCCATCCAGGTACGCCATTCGATGAATTCCGGCGCGCCGATCCAGGGTGTGGCGTCGTGCAGCAATTCCACTCCAGCAAGGCTTTCACCCCTGGCGAAGGCGGGGTGCTGGGCCAGGTATTCGGGGCTGGCTACGGCGATCAGGTATTCATCCAGAATGACTTCGGCCGGGATCTGACTGTATTGGACCGGGTCGTAGCGGATGGCGATATCGATGTCGTCGACGCTCATCGCATATTGATCCAGCACCTGATATTCGGCTTTCAGGCGTACCGACAGCTCTGGCCGTTGCCGATGAAAGTCGGTCAGGCGTGGCAGCAGCCACTGCAGCGCCAGCGAGGGCAGGCAACTGAGTTGCAGGGGTGAGTTCGACAGGCTGAGTTGCTCCAGCGTCCGGTCGATGGCGAGGAACGCGGTGGAGATGCTGTCGAAAAGCAACTGGCCCTTGCTGGTCAGTTGGATGCGCCGCGCCTGGCGCACGAACAGGGGATAGCCGAGGCGATCTTCCAACTGACGAATCTGCTGGCTGACCGCGCTCTGGGTCAGGTTGAGGGCCTGGGCGGCGCGGGTGAAGCTCAGCTGACGCGCCGCGATTTCGAAGGATTTGAGCGCGCCGAGATTCGTGGCATTGAGCTGCATAGGTATTAGCCTGGCTAATGGTTACATTAAGAATGACCGCTGTTTTGGCTGCATCGATCGCTCTAGTATTTCGCCAGAGGTCCAGTTTAACTAGAGGCGAACTGCGATGACCGTCCTGCTCGAACCTACCGAGTTATTAGCGAAACTACAATCAAGGGAGCCCCTGCTGTGGCTCAATCCGCAGCTCGGTCAGCCATTGCCCGTCGATGCCCCATCGATCGGCAGGATCCGTTCTGCGCAGGCTCGTTTCGAGCGCTGCGCACCCTTGCTGGCGCTGCTGTTTCCCGAGCTCGAAAGTAGCGCTGGACGGATCGAGTCGCAGCTCATGCCGGCCGACGAGCTGCAGCAGTGTCTGGGCGGCCGCCAGGGGAAATGGTTCATCAAGCGCGACGATGAGCTGCCCATCGCCGGCTCCATCAAGGCCCGTGGTGGCCTGCACGAAATCCTCAGCCATGCCGAAGCCATCGCCATCGACCATGGCCTGTTGCAGCCATACGGCGACAGCCGCGTGCTGGCCAGCGCGGCCGCGCGAGCGCTGTTTTCCCACTACCGCATTGCGGTCGGCAGCACGGGTAACCTGGGGCTGAGCATTGGTGTGATCGCTGCAGCTCTGGGCTTCGATGCCGTGGTTCATATGTCCACCGACGCCAAACAATGGAAGAAGGAGCGTCTCAGGAATCGCGGTGTGCGTGTCGTCGAACATGCCGGCGATTATGCGCAGGCCGTCGCCTCGGGACGTGCGGAAGCCGCGAAGACCCCGCGCTGCCATTTCGTCGATGACGAGCGATCCAGCCTGCTGTTTCTCGGTTATGCCGCCTCCGCCGCGCACCTGGCGACCCAGCTCGCCGAAGCCGGTCGCCGGGTGGACGCTGCTCACCCGCTGTTCGTGCATATCCCTTGTGGTGTGGGCGGCGCGCCCGGTGGCATCGCCTACGGCCTCAAGGCCCTGTTCGGTGACAACGTGCATTGCTTCTTCGCCGAGCCGGTGGCGTCACCCTGCATGCTGGTTCAGCTGGCATCCGGTGGCGAACGGCCCGTGTCGGTCTACGACGTCGGCCTAGACAACCGCACCGATGCCGACGGCCTGGCCGTCGGGCAGGCGTCCTCTCTGGTCGCGCCGCTGATGGCGGCTCAACTGGCTGGCGTATTCACCGTCAGCGATCTGCAGCTCTATGCCCTGCTGCTTGCCGCCAGCAAGGCTCTGGATGTTTCTCTGGAGCCTTCTGCCGCTGCCGGTATCGCCGGCCCGGGCTGGCTCGAGAACAGTGACGAGGGGCTGCGCTACCGAATCGAAAACGGCCTGGATGGCGAGCATCTGCACAACGCGACCCATGTGATCTGGGCCACCGGGGGCTCCCTGGTTCCCGCTGAAGAGCAACTGCGTTTTCTGCAGCGGGCCACGCGTCTGTGTGCCTGAAACCACTGTCTGCCGATCCGCTTCACACGACTGGAGTCTTGCGATGAACAACAGCCCCCTTGTCGAGATAGACGCCCAGCGTCATCAGCTACGAATCGAGATGCTCTATGCCACGGCGGCGAACATGACGGGCAAGGTCATCTACGCCGATGCCCGTTGTCAGCTGCACCGCGACGCCGCCAGCTGTCTAGAGAAAGCCGCTCGGCTGGCCAGGCAGGCCGGGCTGACACTGCTGATCTACGACGCCTATCGACCGCCCTACGCCCAGTACCTGCTCTGGGAGGTATTGCCGGACAACGATTACGTACGTGACCCGCGTATCGGCTCCCACCATAGCCGCGGCGTGGCGGTGGACCTGACCCTGCTGGACGCCAGCGGTACTCCTCTGGACATGGGCAGCGCCTTCGATGCGATGGAGCCGCGATCCCATCATTTCTACCCCGATCTGCCCGAGAGCGTGCAGAAGAACCGCCTGCTGCTGCTCGGGATCATGCTCGGCGCCAGCTTCAGCTGCATTGCCACCGAGTGGTGGCATTACGAGTTGCCAAACGCCGAGGAGTACCCGCTGCTCGAGGCCTGAACGGCCTTGCCAGACCCCGATTCTGGCCATTCGAGGAACCGCAGAGTTCCCGGATACCACTGCGTACGCGCGGCCCGCGTCATCGCCCGACAAGGTCCCTGCGTCGCCCACTTCCTGCAACTGCCGGTTATAGCGCTTACAAAAAACCTTTGAATTTCCATGCATCGAAAGATCGAGGAAACTGGCATGAACAACCTGAACCCCTTCGAATACCCATATCGCACGGTCAAGCGACTGCTTCGCGTCATCTGCACAGTCCTGTTGCTGGGCGTCTGGCAGGCTGCGAGTGCTTCCGCCACCGATACCCTGGTGATCGGCAAGGCGGCGGATCCGCAGACCCTCGATCCGGCCGTGACCATGGACAACAACGACTGGACCATCACCTACCCCGCCTACCAGCGGCTGGTGGGGTACCGCACCGAAGACGGCAAGGGAACCACCGAAGTGGAGGGCGAACTGGCCGAGAGCTGGAGCGTGTCGCCAGACAATCTGGTCTGGGAATTCAAGCTCAAGACCGGCAACAGGTTCGATGACGGCGCGCCAGTCGACGCGGCAGCGGTGAAGTTCACCTTCGACCGGTTGATGGCCCTCAAGCAGGGACCATCCGGTGCGTTTCCCGAGGACATGAGCGTCACGGTGCTGGATCCGCAGACCGTGCGTTTCACCCTCAAGGCGCCCTTCGCCCCCTTTCTGTTCACCCTGGCGCACAACGGTGCATCGATCATCAACCCGGCGGTGCTCGACAAGGGCGTCGACGTGAATACCTGGCTGGCGGGCAATACCGCAGGCTCCGGCCCCTTCCGCCTGAGCAAGTGGCAGAAGGGCCAGTCACTGACCCTCGAGCCCAACAGCCATTTCGCTGGCCCCGCTCCCGCCCTGAAAGCCGTGGTGATCAAGATCATCGGCGAGGCGTCCGTGCGGCGCCTGCAACTGGAGCGCGGCGATCTCGACATCATCGAAGACATGCCTGAGGACCAGCTCACCGCCCTGAGCAGCAAGTCGGGCGTGGTGGTCAGAGAGTTCCCGTCGTTGCGGGTGACCTACCTGTACCTGAACAACAAGCGCGGGCCACTGGCCGATCTCGAGGCGCGGCGAACCATCAGCCAGGCCATGGATTACGACGGCATCGTCAATGGCATTCTCCATGGCAAGGGCAAGTTGCTGAACGGCCCCATCCCGGATGGCATGTGGGGCTACGATGCCAGCTTGCCGACCATGCGTCAGGATCCCCAGGCTGCGCGCGACAGCCTGGGCCGCGTGGCGCAGAAATTCACCCGTCTGAGCTATCTGTATTCCGACAAGGATCCCAACTGGGAGCCCATCGGCCTGACCCTGCAGGCGGCGCTGGCACCTCTGGGCATCAACCTGCGCTTGGAAAAACTCGCCAACGCGACCCTGCGCGAGCGCGTCGATCAGGGCGACTTCGATATCGCCGTGGGCTCCTGGAGCCCCGACTTCGCCGACCCCTACATGTACATGAACTTCTGGTTCGACTCGAACATGCACGGCTTGCAGGGCAACCGCTCCTTCTACAGCAACCCGGAGGTCGACCGGCTGATCCGCGAAGCGGCCTCGACCAGCGATGCTGACCGACGCCTGGCGCTGTACCAGAGCGCGCAGCGGCAGGTGCTCGAAGACAATGTGTACACCTACCTCTATCAGAAGAACTACAGCCTGCCGATGCGTGATGCGGTCAAGGGCTACGTGTTCAATCCCATGCTGGAACAGGTGTTCAACCTGGGTGGCATGAGCAAGTGATGCGGTTCTCGTGCGCCGGTCCGTGGCGGCTGGCGCGCATACTGATAGGGGTTTCCGATGGCCTTCCTGACCTTACTGCGCAAACGTCTGCTCGGCATGATGCTGGTGGTGGCGGGCGTTTCACTGATCACCTTCTCGATCTCGCATCTGATTCCCGGCGATCCCGCCCGCCTCATCGCGGGTGACCGTGCCAGTGATGAACTGGTGGCCGGCATACGTCAGCAACTGGGGCTCGATCTTCCCCTCTACCAGCAGTACGGCCGCTACCTGCTGAACCTGCTGCAGGGCGATCTGGGTACCTCGATCCGCACGGGGCGTCCGGTGCTGGAGGACTTGCAGGCGTTCTTTCCGGCCACACTCGAGCTGGCTCTGGTGGCGCTGACCCTGGCGATTCTGGTGGGGGTTCCGCTGGGCGTGCTGTCTGCGGTCTACCATAACCGCCTGATCGATCAGATCGCCCGGACCCTGGCCGTTACCGGAATCTCCACCCCGGCGTTCTGGCTGGGCATGGGCTTGATCGTGATCTTCTACGGTCACCTCGGTTGGCTGCCGGGCAGCGGGCGCTTGTCCCAGGGGCTGGCTCCGCCCCCCCACCGTTACCGGTTTCTATCTGCTCGACGCGTTGTTCGCCGGCGATGGCCGACTGTTTTTCGATGCGTTGCAGCATCTGCTTCTGCCAGCCATGACGCTGGGCTTCGTGACCCTGGGCGTGGTGGCGCGGCAGATCCGCTCCGCCATGCTCGACCAGCTGGGCGAGGACTACATCCGCACGGCCCGCGCCTACGGCCTTTCGCAATGGACGGTGATCCTCGGCCATGCCCTGCCCAATGCGCTGATTCCTTCGATCACGGTGCTCGGGCTGACCCTCGGCGATCTGCTGTACGGCGCCGTCCTGACCGAAGCGGTCTTCGCCTGGCCGGGTATGGGGGCCTATGTGGTCAGCTCGATCCAGGCCCTGGATTTTCCGGCGGTGATGGGCTTCGCCATTCTGGTGTCGTTCGTCTACGTCGTCCTGAACATGTTCATCGATCTTCTCTACCGGATGGTCGATCCGCGCATCGGCGAGGTGAACTGAGATGACCCTGACTTCGATTGCCGCGCGCCCGTCGCGCTGGCGGCAGACGCTCGCCTACCAGGCTTACCGCATCCGCCGCAGCCCGTTGACCCTGGCAGGCCTGGCGATCACTTCGCTGGTCATGCTGTGCATGATCTTCGCGCCCTGGCTCGCCACCCACGATCCCAATGCCCTCAACCTTTCCGCACGCCTCGCGGCACCATCCGCCGAACACTGGTTCGGCACCGATGAGGTAGGCCGTGACCTGTTCAGCCGCGTGGTATTCGGCAGCCAGCAGTCGGTCGGTGTGGGTCTGTTCGTGGCTTTTACCGCCTGTTTCATCGGCGGCTTGCTGGGGTGCTTTTCCGGGGTGATCGGCGGGCGTTTCGATGCCCTGATGATGCGCCTGATGGACATCATGCTGGCGGTGCCTTCCCTGGTGCTGATCATGGCACTGGCAGCCGCGCTGGGGCCGAGTCTGTTCAATGCCATGCTGGCGATCACCCTGGTGCGCATTCCCTACTATGTGCGCCTGGCCAGGGGACAGGCCCTGAGCATTCGTCAGATGGGCTACGTCAAGGCCGCCCAGACCTTTGGCGCCGGCCGCTGGCATCAGGTGCACTGGCATGTGGCGCGCAATGCGATGCCGCCGCTGCTGGTGCAACTGAGCCTGGACATAGGCAGCGCGATCCTGATGGCCTCGGCACTCGGCTTCATCGGCCTGGGCGCCCAGCAACCCACGGCGGAGTGGGGGGCGATGGTCGCCACCGGCCGTAATTACATCCTCGACAACTGGTGGTACTCGACGTTTCCGGGGCTCGCCATTCTGATCACCGCCACCGGCTTCAATCTGCTGGGTGACGGAGTGCGCGATCTGCTCGATCCACGGCAACAGGGGAAATGATCATGACCGATAGCCCACCGGTGCTGGCCATCGACAACCTGAGTCTGGAATTTCCCGGTTATGGGCACCACGTTCAGGCCCTCAATGGCGTATCCCTGCACGTCGATCCGGGTGAAATCGTTGGTGTGGTGGGGGAGTCCGGCTCTGGCAAGTCGGTTACCGCGATGATGAGCATGCGGCTGCTGTCCCCGCGCACTTACCGGGTTACCGGCGGCAGTTTGAGAATGCTCGATCGGGACATGCTGGCGATGCCGGAGAAGGCGCTGTTGAAGATTCGTGGGCGCGATGCGGCGATGATCTTCCAGGAGCCGATGACGGCCCTCAATCCGACCCGTCGCATTGGTCGGCAGATGCTCGACGTGATCGTCCATCACCAGCGCATCGGCAAGGCCGAGGCGCGCCTCAAGGCCATTGCTCTGCTGCGCGACATGCACATCGCCAGCCCCGAGCAGGTGCTGCAGAGCTACCCCTTCGAGCTGTCCGGGGGCATGCGTCAGCGGGTGATGATCGCCCTGGCGTTTTCCTGCGAACCGAAACTGCTGATCGCCGACGAGCCGACGACCGCCCTCGATGTCACCGTGCAGCGCCAGGTACTCCTGCTGCTGCGGGAAAAGGCACGTCAGCGCGGCACCGCCATTCTGTTGATCACCCATGACATGGCGCTGGTCTCGCAGTTCTGCGATCGGGTGTACGTGATGTACACCGGTGCCGTGGTCGAGCAGGGCCTTACCCGCGAGGTCATGGCCAGCCCGCAGCATCCCTACACCCAGGGCCTGCTGAGCGGCTTGCCGGAAATGGTCGAGCCCGGCCAGCCACTGCTGACCATCCCCGGCCAGGTGCCGAACCTGGCCCATCTGCCGCAGGGCTGTACCTTTCAGGAGCGCTGCCCGCACAGCATGCCGGTGTGCAGCCAACGCTCGAACCTCAATGTCATCGGCAATGACGAGCGGCGCAGGAGCGCCTGCTGGCTGTCGCTCGAGGAGTCACGCACATGAACGCTACCCCTCTCCAGTACGCCCCCGGGAGCGCCTCGGCAATCCTGCAGCTCGACGATGTTCGCGTGCGCTTCCCCGTGTCTCGCGACTGGCTGGGCCGGGCGCGGGGATACGCCCACGCCCTGAACGGCATCGACCTGCAGGTCCGGGCCGGGGAAACCCTTGGCGTGGTCGGCGAGTCCGGTTGTGGAAAAAGTACCCTGGCGCAAGTGCTTATGGGCCTTATCGCGCCCAGCAGTGGCGCCGTCGACTGGGCCGGCGGTGATGCAGGTGGCAGCAACGTGCAGATCGTCTTTCAGGACCCGCAATCGTCCCTCGACCCGCGTCTGCCCATCTGGAAGATCATCACCGAACCGCTGTATGCCAGGGGCAATGTCGACGCTGCCGGCATGCGCGAGGTGGCGGCCAGAGTGGCGGCCCAGGTCGGTATACGCGAGGCGTATCTGGATCGCTTCGCGCACCAGTTCTCCGGTGGTCAGCGGCAACGTATCGCCATCGCTCGCGCCCTGTCGTCGGACCCGGACATCATCGTGCTGGATGAGCCCACCTCGGCGCTGGACATCTCGGTCCAGGCGCAGATTTTGAACCTGCTCGCCGATCTGCAACGGGCCCGTAACCTGACCTACATTCTGATTTCGCACAACGTATCGGTGGTGCGGCACATGGCCAACCGGGTAGCGGTCATGTACCTCGGGCAGATCGTCGAACTCGGCCAGGCCGAGCAGGTGCTGGAACGGCCGCGTCATCCCTACACCCGGCTGCTGCTCGACGCCGTGCCGCGGCTCGGCGTTGCACTGCCGGCCGACCAGCTGGCCGCCCCTGGGGAGCTGCCCGGCAACCGTCTGTTGCCGAAAGGCTGTTTCTTCCGCGAGCGCTGCAGTTTCAGTGGAGTGGGCTGTGAAAGGCCGCAGCCCCTGCAAGGTGACGAGCGACAGGGTGTGCGCTGTCACGTACAGGGTTGAAGATGCCCGCTGGGTGCTCGATCAGGGCAGCTGTGGATAACTGCGCGGCGTATACACCCATTCGCCGCCATCGCCCCTGGGCAGACGGCGGGTCTGGCTGGAGCCGATGATCACCAGGGTGCGCATGTCGACCATGTCCGGGGTCAGCTCGCCGAGGTCGAGCACGCGCAGGGCTTCGGCGGGGCGGCCGATGTCGCGGCCGAGCACCACCACGGTGTCGGGCGTACGGTGCTGGCGGACGATTTCCAGGGCGCGGCCGAGTTGCCAGGGGCGAGCTTTGGAAATCGGGTTGTAGAAGGCCATCGCCAGGTCCGCCGCGCCGGCATGGTCGAGGCGGTTTTCGATCACCGCCCAGGGTTTGAGATTGTCCGACAGGGAGATCAGGCAGAAGTCGTGACCCAGCGGCGCACCGGCCTTGGCGGCGGTGGCCAGGGCAGCGGAGACACCGGGCAGAATTTCCAGCTCGACGCTGTTCCAGTCGATCGGTGCGCCCGCTTCTTCCAACGCCTCCAGCACCGCCGCTGCCATGGCGAATACGCCGGGGTCGCCGGAGGAAATCACCACCACGCGGCGGCCGCTGGCCGCCAGTTCGAAGGCATGGCGGGCCCGTTGCAGCTCTTCACGGTTGTCGCTGCAGTGGCGCACCTGTTCCGGGCGCAACGGCTCGGCCATTTTCACGTAGGTTTCGTAGCCGAGCAGATCTTCGGCTTCGTCCAGCGCGCGGCGAACGGCGGGGGTCATGTGTTCGGCGGCGCCGGGGCCCAGGCCGATCACGCTCAGGCGACCGCGGGGGCGGCCCATGGATTGCGCCGCTTCGGGCGAGTCGGCCTGCAGCACCTGCAGGTTTTCGCTGCGGTGCACCCGAGGTGGCAGTCCATCGTCAGCGCGGACGAAGCGCAGTGGTACGGCGAGCTCGCTGGCGACCTGGGCCAGGCGCTTGTCGCTGATCAGTGCCTGGGGGGCGAGCAGAGCCGCCAGGGATTTCGGCGCCAGGCGCGACTGTTCGAATGCCTGGCGGATGGCCGCGGCAAGGTCATCTGCCTGGTTGACCAGAACGAGTAGCGTGCGTGGATGGATCAGCAGTTCGTCAGGCTGCGCGGGGCGCTGTTCGGTGGTGATCCGTACGGTACGGCCGGCATCTTCGGCCAGCGGCAGGCTGGCATCGTTCAGCCACGGCGCGGTGCCATCGATGCGCAGGCTTTCGCCGCCCAGCAGGTCGGAGACGAAGCGCTTGCCCTGCTCCAGGTCGGCCAGGGCATAACCGCTCGGCGGGTCGAGCAGGCAGGTGCCGAAACGCAGTTCGCCGCTGGTGGTGATGGCCGCGCGGGTCTCCAGTGCCGTGGCGATCTCCCTGGCCATGCGGTTGACGCCGCCCAGGCCGCCGAGCAGCGGCACCACGGCGCTGCCGTCTTCGGCTACGGCCAGCACCGGTGGCTCGGCGCCCTTGCTGGCGAGCAGCGGTGCCAGGCTGCGAATGACGATACCGGCGGCGCACAGGGCGATGATCGGCGTGCCGCTGCGATACAGGCTGCGCAGGGTGTCGCCGAAGTCTTCGTAGGCCTGGTCGGCCTCGACCCGCCCGCGCAGACCATGGATCACGGCCTGTGGATAAAGTGTCTGCATGCGTCGCGCAGTGGCCAGCGCAGAGGGGCCGAGGATGACGATGGCGGGTGAAGAGGTCATGGTTTATCCACTGTCAGGAACAGGCAGGCGAGTTCGCTGCAATCATGTAGGAGCTGGCTTGCCGGCGAAGCGATCCGAACCGCAACACAACTATCGATTTGGCCATCGATATCGCCAGCAAGCTGGCTCCTACGGAAAAGGTGCCTATTGCGAGACAGCTGTTTCGGTTCAACCCCGCCATTTCTCACCGGGCACCACGATCATCGAAAAATACGGCGAGGCCATCGGTTCGACTTCATCCAGCGGCACGATGCGCTGGTTGGCCATGGTCGCCCGCTCCACGTAGTGAGCACGGTCGTGCAGGCCGAGGTCCTGCAGCACCCGGCGGACCTTCTCGAAGTTGCGGCCCAGCTTCATCACCACGGCGGCTTCGGCATCGCGCAGGCGCTCGCGCAGCTCGTCTTCGGGCAGCACGCCGGAAAGCACCGACAGGCTCTGGTTGCGGTACACCAGGGGAACGCCGAGCACCGCCGCGCTACCGAGCATCGAGCACACGCCGGGGATCACGTGGGCCTCGTAGCGCTCGGCCAGGCGGTCATGCAGGTACATGTAGGAGCCGTAGAAGAACGGGTCGCCCTCGCAGATCACCGCCACGTCGCGGCCCGCGTCGAGGTGCTCGGCGACCTGGGCGGCGCAGGTGTCGTAGAAGTCGCTGATCACGTCCTCGTAAGACAGCGGCGGCTCGAGCTTTTCGGTGGTCACCGGGTAGACCAGTGGCAGGCGCTGCTGACTGTCGTCCAGGTGACCTTCGATGATGCCGAAGGCGTTGCCACCCTGGCCGATATTGGCCTTGGCCTTGGCCACGAAGTAGCCGACCACGGGTGACGACTTGAGCAGGCGCAGGGCCTTGAGGGTGATCAGCTCGGGGTCGCCCGGGCCAACGCCCAGGCCCAGCAGGCGGCCTTTGCCGGGGCGGTCCATGCCGGTCATCATTCGACCTCCGTGGCCAGGGCGTTGACCGCGGCGGCGGCCATGGCGCTACCGCCCCGACGGCCCTGCACGATCACGTAGGGCACGCGATGCTCGGCGAAGGTGCTGGCGAGCAGGTCCTTGGACTCAGCAGCGCCCACGAAGCCCACCGGGAAGCCGAGAATCAGCGCTGGTTTGGGGGCGCCTGCAGCGAGCATGTCGAGCAGATAGAACAGCGCGGTGGGGGCGTTGCCGATCACCACCACCGAGCCTTCGAGATGCTCGCGCCAATGCTCCAGGGCCACCGCCGAGCGGGTGTTGCCGAGCTTCTTGGCCAGCTCCGGTACACCCGCATCGTTGAGGGTGCAGATCACCGGATTGCCGGCCTGCAGGCGCGTGCGCGTCACCCCTTCGGCAACCATGCGCGCATCGCAGAGAATCGCCGCGCCATTGGCGAGGGCCTGGCGGCCGGCCGCACCGGCACCCGCGCAGAAGCGTAGATCCTGCACCACATCGACCATGCCGCAGGCGTGGATGACCCGCACCGCGAGCTTCTCGAGATCCGCCGGAATGGCGCTCAGGTCGGCCTCGGCGCGGATGATGGAGAAGGAATGGCGATAGATCTCCTGACCATCGCGGATGTAATCGGTCATCGGGTGAAACTCCGGGTAGCGGTGAGCGAGGCCAGCAATTCGGCGGCGTCGTCAGGTGTCAGGTGGTGGCCCAGCAATTGGCCGAAGCCGGTGCCGAGCGGTTGGCGGGCGAACAAGTCGTAACGACCCTCGGCCACGGCCAATAAGGTGAAAGGTGTGCGATGGGCGGCGGCGCAGGAGCGGCTGCATCCCGTGAGGTGAATGCCCGGCTGCTCGCTGCCAGCGGGTAGCCGGTCGGCCAGGCGCAGGGCATCGGCCTTGGTGTCGGCCTGGCCTTTGGCACAGCCGCTGGCGCCGGTGCAGGCGATGATACGGGTCAGCGGCGCGCTGGCATCGGTCAGCAGGCCGAGTGCGTGCAGGCTGTGCATGACTGCATCGGCAGCCGTCTCGGGGATATTGGTCAGCAATACGCTTTGCCAGGGCGTCAGGCGCAGGCTGCCATCACCGTAACGGCGGGCGAGATCTGCCAGGCCGAGTAACTGTTCGGCATCCAACCGACCGAGCACAGCGGCGGCGCCGATATGCACGAGACCCGGCTGACGCTGCTCATGGATACCGAGATGGGCATTGTCTTGCGCCGGGGTGCGGCGCCAGTTGCCTGCAGGCAGCAGCACATCTCCCAACCGTATCTGCAGACGCTGCAGCAGATCGGCAGGAGAATGGTTTTCCAGCAGATGCCGCATGCGCGTCTGCTCTGGCGTGGCCAGCTCCAGGAACAGGTCGAGCAAGGCGATGATCAGTTCGTGAGCAGAGGCTTGCGGCACGACAGCCAACGCGGCTGCATCTTCTTCTGCGAAGGGCGGGCAGCCGGCCAGCCCGAATGCATAGCCGATACCGCCGTTCAGCGGCAGCGCGCTGAGCCATATATCGTGGTGGTGTTCGAGCATCGCGAGGCGTTCGCCGCCGTCGAGCAGCAGGGCGAACTTCGGCGACAGGGCATGCAGATGCGCTGTGTTTTCCAGCGTCGCCAGCAACTGCATGGCCAGTGGCGAGATATCCACAAGCGCTTGCGGATCCACGCCTGCGGCCGGGCTGACCATCAGGTTGCGCACATCGTCGGCAGCGGGTGAGCGCGGGCCGAGGCCGGCGGCCAGCAACTCGCCGATCAACGCGTCTTCACTGCCGGCGTGGATGCCGCGGATCTGCAGGTTGGCGCGGTTGGTGGCTTCGATCACGCCGCCTGCATGGCGTTGTGCGGCCCTGGCGATGCGCTCAGCTCCGGTGGCATCGAGGCGCCCGCAGGCCAGCTTGATCCGGCAGATGCCGCCGTCCTTCGCCTGCACGATACGCAGCAACCCCGGACAGGCCGAGGGGCGAACAGCAGGGGATGGAATGCAAAAAGCCTGTTTCAACGGATCACCGGGGTCGGGTCACATGGGCATCCGTTCGAGGATAGGCCAGAGAAGGACGAGCTTCTATCACCGGGACACCCCGCCCGGTGTGGGCACATGCGACTGAATCCGTCGGCAGGTCTCCTGGCTCGCAGGTCATGGCGCGTGGCCGGCCTTCCCGGTTTCCCAGTGGCGATTGGCACAGGCGCTCGCTGCTACAGTTGCGGGGGCAGCCACGGCTGAAAACCTGCTCAATATCTGCTGCGCGTCGGCCCTGCTGCGTTAGAAAGCGACTCGAAATGCTCATTTACAGTCGTAAACTCCGCTTTCTCGCCCCTTTCTGCCTTGCATGGCTCTAGCTCGCTAGATATTGAACACGTTTTATATCGTGTTCCCTCTTAGGCCCGCGCCTACGTACCACGCAGCCGACGGACACCGACGAAGGCGCTATTATGCCCGCTTTGCCCACCCGGATGAAAAGCCGTGTGGATCAGCGGCAAGCGCCAAGCCGGAAACAGGTTGCTGACGACTCGTTGGCTTGTCGCTTGAGGCTTGCAGCTTATGGCTGTTTCTAGGATGAGGAAAAACGCATGACACCCTGGCTGACCGTCGTGGGCATTGGCGAAGACGGCTACCCCGGCCTCGGCAAGGCGGCGCGGCATGCGTTGCTGGCCGCCGAGCAGGTGTTCGGTAGCGAGCGCCAACTGGCACTGTTGCCGCACTGTATCCGTGCCACACGCCTGCCCTGGCCGAAGCCGTTTTCCCTGGCCCCGGTATTCGAGCGCCGCGGCACGCCGGTTTGCGTGCTGGCCAGCGGTGACCCGATGTTCTTTGGTGTCGGTGCCAGCCTGGCCCGTGAGCTGCCGAGCGAGGAACTGCACATTCTGCCGGCGCCTTCTTCCTGCTCGCTGGCGGCGGCTCGCCTGGGCTGGCCGTTGCAGAGCACGCCTCTGGTGTCGCTGGTGGGCCGCCCGCTGGCGGCGCTCAATACGCAGATCCATCCCGGCGTGCGCCTGCTGGTCCTGAGCAACGATGGCGAGAGCCCGGCGGCCATCGCCGGATTGTTGCGCGAGCGTGGTTTCGGCCCCAGTCGGCTGAGCGTCTTCGAACACCTGGGCGGTGAGCGCGAGCGGCGTATCGATGGCCTGGCTGATGGCTGGTCGCTGGCTCGCTCCGCTGATCTGAATCTGGTGGCGATCGACTGCGTGGCCGGTGATGACGCCATGCGCCTGCCGCTCACGCCGGGCCTGCCGGACGATGCCTATCGCCACGACGGGCAACTCACCAAACGCGACGTGCGCGCCATCACCCTGGCGCGCTTGGCGCCGCTGCCCGGCGAACTGCTCTGGGACGTGGGAGCCGGCTGCGGCTCCATCGGCATCGAGTGGCTGCGTACCCACCCCGCTTGTCGGGCCATCGCCATCGAGGCCGACGAAGGCCGCCAGGGCCATATCGCCCACAACCGCGATGCCCTTGGCGTGCCGGGCCTGCAACTGGTGGCCGGGCGTGCACCCGAGGCGCTGGCCGGGCTGGCGGCGCCAGACGCCATCTTCATCGGCGGCGGGGTGACTGCGCCCGGCGTGCTGCAAAGCTGCTGGCGCGCGCTCAAGCCCGGCGGTCGGCTGGTGGCCAACGCCGTGACCCTGCAGAGCGAGGCGGCGTTGATCGCCTTTCGTGGCGAAAAGGGCGGCGAGCTGACCCGTATCGAAGTGGCCCAGGCGCGCCCGCTCGGCGGTTTCGACACCTGGCGCGCCGCGTTGCCGATCACCCTGCTGCAGGTCAGCAAGCCGTTATGAGCCGCATCCTGCTACTGGGCGGGATCGGCGAAGCGCTGAACCTCGCCCGGCGCCTCGGCCCGGCGCATGTCTACAGCCTGGCCGGGTTGGGCAAGGTGCCGGATGACCTCGCTTGCCAGGTGCGCGTCGGCGGTTTTGGCGGGGCCGATGGTCTGGCTGCCTTCATCCGCGAGCAGGGTATCGACCTGCTGGTCGACGCCACCCATCCCTACGCCGCGCAGATCAGCCACAACGCCGCCCAGGCCGCGCGACAGGCCGGGATCGCCTGCTGGGCGCTGCGTCGTCCGGGCTGGCAGGCCTCGTCCGAGGATGACTGGCGCGAGGTGTTCGACTGGCCCAGCCTGATCGCCGCGCTTGGCGACTTTCAGCGCCCGCTGTTCACCCTTGGCCGCGAGCCACTGGAGCATCTGCACGAGATTCCCGCCCACCAGCACTGGACGGTGCGCTGCCTGCAGAGCCAGCCTCCCATGCCCCGCGCCGAAGTGATCGGCGCCCGAGGGCCGTTCAGCCTGGACGATGAGCGCGCGCTGTTCGAGCGCCTCGATTGCGATGTGCTGGTGAGCAAGAACAGTGGCAGCGCTGCCACCGAGCACAAGTTGCAGGTGGCCCGTGAGCGTGGTGTGCCGGTGTTGGTGTTGCAGCGGCCGATTTTGCCCGCTGTGGATCGCGAGTTCGCCGAAGCCGAAGTGCTCTGGCAGGCGTTGCTGACCAACGGTGTCTAGCTCACTGCTAGACTGCCGCCCTTTTCCCGGAGCCTACCCATGACTACCACGCCCTACGCTCAGGTGCTGTTCGCCGGTCCGGATCTGCTCGACGGCTCCTTTGCCGAGCTGTTTCGTGCCCGCCTGGTCGAGCTGCGTGGCGAGCCTGCGCTGGCCGAAATCGTCGATACCGGTGCCGGTTATGACGGTCTCTGGCAGCGCGTGCAGGAGGGCAGCGGCAGGCTGCTGGTGATCGACCTGGAGGCGCAGAGCAGCAGCCAGCATGTCGACTGGCTGCGCAGCGAGCTGGCGCGCCTGACCGAGCCTGCACGGGTGTCTGTCACCAGCCTGTTCGGCCAGCTCGATGCCGATGCAGCCGGGGCCGCCTGTGCATTGCTCGAACGCCCGGAGCTGCACCTGAGTTGCCTCGATGTGCCAGCGCTGCCCGGCAGCCACGCCTGGTCGAAGATTCCCGCTCACCAGTACCGCGTGCTGCTGTGCAACGGCCCACGCTGCACCCGTCGTGGCGCTCTGCCGCTGTGGAAAATGCTGCGGGAGAAGGTCAAGGCTGCTGGCCGTCTGGAATGCGAGGGTGGCGTGCATATCACCCGTACCCAGTGCCAGTTTCCCTGCGATCAGGGCCCGACGCTGACGGTCTACCCGCCGGGTCATTGGTATCAGGTGCGTAGCGAGGAAGACGTGGTGCGCCTGGTCGACGAGCAACTGGTCGCTGGCCGTGCGGTGCCCGAACTGATGATGGCGCGCCCCTGACCGGTATCGCCTGGAGCCCGGGTTGAGCGTAGCGAGACCCGGGTCTCTTGAGCAGCCCGAACCTGCTGCCCCGGGTTACTCCTTCGGCTAATCCAGGCTACATCGGCGGCTGCATCCCCTACTCGACCTGAACTGATTTCGGGCTAACATGCCGGCATCATAAAAATTCGAGTCGTGCATGACCGCCCTGTTTCTGCGTTATCGCATCGTTGCCATCGTGCTGTTGGTCATCCTTGGCCTGGCCGTCAGCCTGTGGCTGGCCAGCCGCTATGCCGAGCAGCGGGCCTGGGAGGATCGCAGCAGCGAGGCACACGGCCAGTTGCAGCTGTATGCGCAATCGATCCAGACCCTGGTCGACCGCTTCCGTTCGGTGCCGGAGTTGCTGTCCATGGACGGTGATATTCAGGCACTGCTGCAGGCACCGGACGATCCGCAGTTACGCGACAAGCTCAACCGTCGCTTCGAAATGCTCAACGCCGCCGCTGGCGCCAGCGTGCTCTACCTGATCGACCGCCAGGGCCTCACCCTGGCGGCCAGCAACTGGAACGAGTGGAGCAGCTTCGTCGGCAGCAACTATGGCTTCCGCCCCTACTTCCAGGATGCGCTGCACCGCACCGCAGGTCGCTATTTCGCGGTCGGGGTGACCACTGGCGTGCCCGGTTACTTTCTCTCCCATGCGGTGTACGACGATAACGGCGCGGTGATCGGCGTGCTGGTGGTCAAGCTGGAGCTGGAGGAACTGCAGCGCGAGTGGGTGGGCCAGCCCGGTGTGCTGCTGGTGGCCGACAGCTACGGCGTGGTGATTCTCAGCAGCCGGCCGGCCTGGCGTTTCCGTGCCCTGGATGAGCTCGACGAACTCGATCACGCCGAGCTGGTGGAGGTGCGCAAGTACGCCGAGCGCCCCCTGGAGGTGCTGTCCACGGAGCCCGGCCCGTACTTCGAGGGCAATGCGGACTGGATGAACATCGATGGTCCGGATGGCCGGCAGAGTTACCTGTGGCAGCGCCAGGAGTTGACCAGCGAAGCCTGGACGCTGCACCTGCTGATCGAGGAAAACAGCCTGGGCGACACCGCGCGCAGCTATCGTCTGGCCGCGGCCGGTGTATGGCTGACCCTGGTATTCCTGGTGCTGTTTCTGGTCCAGCGTCACAAGAACCAGCGCCTGCAGGCGAGCATCCGCGAGAACCTCGAACGTGAGGTGACCCTGCGTACCGCCGAATTGCGAGAGGCCCAGGAAGGCCTGGTACATGCCGCCAAGATGGCGGCGCTGGGGCAGATGTCGGCGGCCATGGCCCATGAGATCAACCAGCCGCTGACGGCCATCCAGATGCACCTGGGCAGCCTCGGCCTGCTGCTCGACAACGGCCGCGAGCGCGAGGTGCGCGAGGGCCTGATCCGCATCGATGGTCTGTTGCAGCGCATGGCCAGTCTGACCGGCCATCTGAAGACCTTCGCCCGCAAGAGCCCGGCGGGGCTCAACGAGCGTCTGTTGCTCAGCGATGTGCTGGAGCAGGCGCTGTTGCTGCTGGCGCCACGCCTGCGCAGCGAGCAGGTGGAGTTGCGCCGCGAAATTCGCAGCGAGGCCCGGGTTTCCGGCGATGCCATTCGCCTGGAGCAGGTGGTGCTCAACCTGCTCAACAATGCTCTGGACGCCATGGTCGACAGCCCGCGGCGTATCCTCGGGGTGACCATCGAGTTGCTTGGCGACAGCTGTGCGCTGGAGGTCAGCGATGTGGGCGGCGGCATTCCCGAAGAGCATCTGGGTAACGTCTTCGAGCCGTTCTTCACCACCAAGCCGGTGGGCGAGGGGCTCGGACTCGGCCTGGCGATTTCCTACGGCATCGTGCGTGATCTGGGCGGCAGCCTGGAGGCGCGCAACGGCCCTGACGGCGCCATCTTCATTCTGCGCCTGCCGCGCGCGGGGTGAACCGGGCGGGTTTGGCATTTCGTGTAACGACGCCGTGGCTGGCGGGCCGATGACCGGGCGCTACACTGCGCGATCCAAGAATAAGGAGGTGATATGGGTGGTCAGGTAATCGTCGTCGACGATGAGGCAGCAATCCGCGAAGCGGCGCAGCAATGGCTGGAGTTGTCCGGTTTCAGCGTGCGTACCTGCGCCAACGCCGCCCAGGCGCTGGCCCTGATCGACGTGGATTTTCCCGGCGTGCTGATCAGCGATGTGCGCATGCCCGGCACCGATGGCCTGCAACTGCTGGACAAGGTGGTCGCCTGCGACCGCGATCTGCCGGTCATCATGATCACCGGGCACGGCGATGTGCCCATGGCCGTGCAGGCGCTCAAGCAGGGCGCCTATGACTTCATCGAAAAGCCCTTCACCCCCGATCGCCTGCTCGACACCGTGCGCCGAGCTCTGGAAAAACGTCGCCTGGTCTGCGAGAACCGCGGCCTGCGCCAGCAGTTCGCCCTCAAGGACGGTATCGCCGCGCAATTGCTCGGCGTGTCGCGGCCCATGGAGCGCTTGCGTCGACAGATCCTCGACCTGGCCGGCACCTCCGTGAACGTGCTGATCCGCGGTGAGACCGGTTCCGGCAAGGAGCGCGTGGCGCGCTGCCTGCACGACTTCAGCGAACGTGCCGACAAGCCCTTCGTGGCCCTCAACTGCGCCGCGATTCCCGAGCATCTGTTCGAGAGCGAGCTGTTCGGCCACGAGAGCGGCGCCTTCACTGGTGCCCAGAGCAAGCGCATCGGCCGTATCGAACATGCCGACGGCGGCACCCTGTTCCTCGACGAGGTAGAAAGCTTGCCGCTGGCGCAACAGGTCAAGCTGTTGCGCGTGCTGCAAGAGAAAACCCTGGAACGGTTGGGGTCCAACCGCAGCATCCACGTCGACCTGCGGGTGATCAGTGCGGTGAAGCCGGACCTGCTCGATGAAGTGAGAGCCGGGCGTTTCCGCGAGGATCTGCTCTATCGGCTGAATGTCGCCACCTTGCAGATTCCGGCGTTGCGCGAGCGTCGTGAAGACATCTCGCTGCTCTTCGAGCATTTCGCCGAAGAGGCCGCACAACGCCACGGTCGCAGCCTCGAACCACTGACACCCGCCGAGCTGGCCGCGTTGCTCGGGCATGAGTGGCCGGGCAACGTACGCGAGCTGGTCAACGCCGCCGAGCGCCACGCCCTGGGGCTGAGCGGTGCGGCCCAGGAACAGGCCGGCCAGTCCCTCGCCGGGCAGATGGAAACCTTCGAGGCGCAGTGCCTGCACAACGCGCTGCTGCGCTGTCGCGGCAGCATCCTGCAGACCATGGAACTGCTGCAGGTACCCCGCCGTACCCTCAACGAAAAGATGCAGCGCCATGGTTTGCAACGCAGCACCTATCGCCCCGCCGGAAGCGGCGACGAGGATTGAGCAGCACCTGATGGGCCGTTCACCCTTGCTGGTGGGCTGAAGCCCACCCTACAGTCTGAGGCGGATTGCTGCCCGGCCCACCCGACGTCTGCGCGCTCCCCGTGTAGGGTGGGCTTCAGCCCACCAATAGTGGAGTTGCCAGATCATTTCCACGCTCTGCGTTCGCTTCTGAGAAGCGTCGGTCTTTCTGGGCGGAATCTTGCCGGTCGCCGGTCCGCGAATAGGCGGGCTTTCGCTGGTTTCAGTCGCTGCGAAAACCCTCTACCGCTCTGGCACGGGAATTCTGGGCGCTGGCATGGCATCTGCAATGTCGCTTGGGCAACCGGCATTCGAGTCGGTGACCATAACAAAGACAACAGGTCGTCAGCGGCAGCGTGATTTTGCTCTCTGTTCGCCGCTCTCCGTTCTCTCTGGTCATCGATCCCGCACCGGCTCTCTGACAAGAATAATCACGGAGAAACACCATGCGACTGACCAAGCGCTTCAGCCTCTTCGCCGCCGCTGCGGCCTTCACTGCCAGCACCGCCGCACTCGCCGCACCCACCTTCATCAACGTGCTTACCGGCGGTACCAGCGGGGTGTATTACCCGATTGGCGTGGCCCTTTCGCAGCTTTACGGCAACGGTATCGAGGGTGCCAAGACTTCCGTGCAGGCGACCAAAGCCTCGGTGGAAAACCTCAATCTGCTGCAGGCAGGCCGGGGTGAACTGGCCTTCGCGCTTGGCGATTCGGTGGACGATGCCTGGAAGGGAGTCGAGGACGCTGGCTTCAAGGCGCCGCTGACCAAGATCCGTGCCATCGCCGCCACCTACCCGAACTACATCCAGATCGTGGCCAGCAAGGAATCCGGGATCAAGACCCTGGAAGACCTCAAGGGCAAGCGCATCTCGGTCGGCGCGCCGAAGTCCGGCACCGAGCTCAATGCCCGGGCCATCTTCAAGGCCGCTGGCCTGAGTTACAAGGACATGGGCCGGGTCGAATTCATGCCCTATGCCGAGTCGGTCGAGTTGATCAAGAACCGCCAGTTGGACGCCACGCTGCAGTCTTCCGGGTTGGGCATGGCGGCGATCCGCGACCTGGCGTCGATGGTGCCGCTCACCTTCGTGGCGATTCCCGAGGAGGTCGTCACCAAGATCGGCAGCAGCGCCTACCAGCCGATGGTGATCCCGGCCAACACCTATGACGGCCAGAGCGAGGATGTGCCGACTGCGGCGATCATCAACCTGCTGGTCAGCCATGAAGGCGTGTCCGACGACGTCGCCTATCAGATGACCAAGCTGATGTTCGACAACCTTGCCCGCCTGCGCACCGCGCATTCTGCGTCCAACGACATGAGCCTGGAGAAGGCCACGGAAGGCCTGCCGATCCCGTTGCATCCGGGCGCCGAGCGCTTCTACAAGGAAGCCGGCGTTCTCGAGTAACACCGATGGAAGAGGGGCCGGGGCCCGTGTCCGGCGCCCTCGTTCATCGAGTCAGCGTTCGCCCATGCCCTGATGGTGTCGGCGTACCGTTATCCCAGCTGTATCGAGAATCTATCCATGAGCGATCATCCAGGTCTGACCGGCAATCCCAGTCAGTGGCCCAAGGCCGTGTTCTACGTCGCGATCCTGTTTTCGGTCTATCAGATCATCGGGGCTGCGTTCCATCCTTTCTCCAGCCAGGTGCTGCGCGCCGGGCACGTCGGCTTCGTGTTGCTGATGGTGTACCTGTGTTTCCCGTTGCGGGGCCAGGGCCGGCCATGGACTCCGGTGGCCTGGGCCCTGGGCCTGGCTGGCCTGAGCACGGCGATTTACCAGTGGTATTTCGAGGCCGACCTGATCCAGCGGTCGGGCGACCTCACCCCCTTCGACATGGTGATCGGGGTGACCTTGCTGGTGCTGGTATTCGAGGCGGCGCGACGGGTCATGGGGCTGGCCTTGCCGATCATCTGCGGCTGCTTCCTGGCGTACGGCCTGTTTGGCGAGCACCTGCCGGGCGACCTGGCGCACCGTGGTTATGACTTCGACCAGATCATCAACCAGCTGTCGTTCGGTACCGAGGGTTTCTACGGCACGCCGACCTACGTGTCGGGCACCTATATCTTCCTGTTCATCCTGTTCGGCGCCTTCCTCGAACAGGCGGGGATGATCAGGCTATTCACCGATTTCGCCATGGGCATGTTCGGTCACAAGACCGGCGGCCCGGCCAAGGTGTCGGTGGTCTCTTCGGCGCTGATGGGCACCATCACCGGTTCGGGTGTAGCCAACGTGGTGACCACCGGCCAGTTCACCATCCCGCTGATGAAGCGCTTCGGTTACAAGGGCACCTTCGCCGCCGCGGTGGAAGCCTCGGCCAGCATGGGCAGCCAGATCATGCCGCCGATCATGGGGGCCGTGGCCTTCATCATGGCCGAGACCATCAACGTGCCGTACGTGGAGATCGCCAAGGCGGCGCTGATCCCGGCCCTGCTGTGGTTCGGCTCGATTTTCTGGACCGTGCACCTCGAGGCCCAGCGCCTCAAACTGGTTGGCCTGCCGAAAGACGAATGCCCGGATCCATTCGCGGCGATCAAGCAGCGCTGGTACCTGCTGATTCCGCTGGGTGTGCTGGTGTATCTGTTGTTCGCCGGCTTCACCCCGATGTTCTCCGGCACCGTGGGCCTGGCCCTGACGGCCATCGTCATCCTCGGCACGGCGATCGTCATGCGCGCCAGCAACCTGTGGCTGAAGATCGCCTTCTGGATCGCCCTGGGGCTGGTCAGTTCCGGGTTCCTCAAATTCGGCATTGGCGTGGTGTTCGGCGTGATCGCGGTGCTGGTTGCCGGCTGCTTCTACGTCAAGGGCGGGCGTGAAACCCTGCGCGCCTGCGTCTGGGCGCTGGCCGAGGGCGCGCGCCATGCGGTGCCGGTGGCGGTCGCCTGCATCCTGGTGGGGGTGATCATCGGCGTGGTTTCGCTGACCGGCATCGCCACCACCTTCGCCGGTTACATCATGGCCATTGGCAAGGACAACCTGTTCCTGTCACTGCTGCTGACCATGCTCACGTGCCTGATCCTGGGCATGGGTATTCCGACCATCCCCAACTACATCATCACCAGCGCGATTGCCGCGCCAGCTTTGCTTGAGCTGGGTGTGCCGCTGATCGTGTCGCATATGTTCGTGTTCTATTTCGGCCTGATGGCCGACCTGACGCCGCCGGTGGCGCTGGCCTGCTTCGCTGCGGGGTCGATCGCCAAGGAGAACGGCCTGAAGATCAGCCTGTGGTCGGTGCGCATCGCCGCCTGTGGCTTCGTCGTCCCCTTCATGGCGGTGTATGACCCGGCGCTGCTGATGCAGGGTGATGACTGGGGGGCGATCCTCTACATGTTCATCAAGTCGGTGTTTGCCGTCGGGTTGTGGGGCATGGCGGTGGTCGGCTATTGCTCGGCGCCGATGCGTGCGTGGGAGCGGCTACTGGTTTTCGCTGCCGGTGCTTCGCTGGTGATTCCAGCCTCGGTGTTCAGTTACGACCTGCTCGGGCTGTACAGCGTGACCACCGATGAAATCGGTTTTCTGGTCGCGGCCGCGGTGATTGCCCAGCACGTGCTGCGCGCACGCCGTCAGCCTGCACTGGCTGCAGCTTGATCGCACTGTGCATGGGGTTGGCCGGGGTGGTCTGGGCGCAAGTGCCCACCCCGGCTTTCACCCTGGCCTGGAATCACAGCATCGAGAAGATTCGCTGGGAAGAGGACTACCGCGTCAGTGCCGAGGGGTTGTTGCTCGGCGAGGCGCGGGTGCGCGGCAGCGGTGCCGGCATGGAGATTCCTGACGGCGCCGTATTGCGTGATGGCGCCTGGCATTACCAGCGTCGAATGCCGCCTCTGCAACCGTTACGCCTCGGCCGCACACCCGAGGCGGGCGACTATCAACTCTGCGATGCCCAGGGCTGTAAACCCCTCAGCGAGTGGCTCGGGCCACCGACGGCCAATCAGCCGGCGGTGGAGCTTTGGAGTTGTGAGCTGACCGATCCTTGATCCTGCAAGTAATTGCAGCCATGTGGAGCGCGCCATGCGCGCGAAAGAAATCGCGGGCATGGCCCGCTCCCACAGACGGCCTGCTTGCTCTGCCGCACTGATCAACGGCCCTGCCGCATCTCCCGCAACTCCGCCCGCAATGCCTTCAACTCATCCAGGATCATCTGCTCGCGCTGCAGCCGTGCATCGACTTCGGGATCAGGCCCCTGGGCGTCCTGCATGGCATTGACGATCACTGCAATGAACAGGTTGAGCATCATGAAGGTGGCGATCAGCACATAAGGAATGAAGAACACCCAGGCCAGTGGATAGACCTCCATGATCGGTCGCACCGTGCCGCTCGACCAGCTGTCCAAGGTCATCATCTGGAACAGCGAATACAGGCTGGCGGTCAGCGAGCCGAACCACTCGGGAAAGCGCTCGCCAAACAGTTGCGTGGCCATCACCGCCGACACGTAGAAGATCAGCCCCATCAGCATGATGATGCTGCCCATGCCGGGCAGCGACGCGAGCAGCGCCTGCACCACCTTGCGCATGCTCGGATTGATCGACACCAGGCGCAGTACCCGCAACACGCGCAATGCCCGCAATACGCTGAACGGCCCGCTGGCCGGCACCAGCGCGATGCCCACCACGATGCAATCGAACACCGCCCACGGATCACGCAGCAGGCCTATGCCACGGGCCGCGAAGCGCAGCGCCAGCTCGATCACGAACACCGCCAGGATGAACATATCCACAGGCAACAACAGCCAGCCCCACTCAGCGACGATCTCCTTCGAGGTGAGCAGGCCGAGGATGGCGGCGTTGATCAGGATCAGCACGGTGATCAGGCGCTGCACGGGGGTGCCGTCCATCACCTCGGCCAGTTTCAGGCGCCAGGTGGCGTTCGAGGAAGGTAGGGGGCTGTTCATGGGCGTGCGTCAGTCGATGTCCGGTTCGGTCAGAAGGCTGACGATTCTAAGGTCTCAGGCTGGCAGTGATCAGGCACAAGCGGCGTTTCGGCAGGGATTTCGGGTTACCCATTGTTTCAGCAGACCGATCTCGAGGGTAATTGCCGCCCCGCAGGTTTTGAAAACCACGAGCATGGGCTTGCACTCCGCGTGGCTGCGAAGAGGGGCTACCCTGCCTAAGGGGGAGAAAGACGTGTTCGCCCTGCCGCGATTTCGATTCCGACTGCGAGCCGATTTACCCGGATGACTGCTGCGCAAACACCTTGAACAGATCGACCTCTTCGCTTTCCGGTGGGGCCAGGCGCAGACGCTGTTCGATATTCAGCAGATGCTCCTCCATGCACTGCGTCGCCTGCTGAACATTACCGTCGAGCAGGGCCTTGGCCAGGGCTTCATGCTCGTTGTGCGAGCACTGGATGCCGTTATGGTTTTCATACAGGGCGATGATCAGCGAGCTACGGGCTATCAGGCCTTCGAGCATTTCGCCCAGGGTGCTGTTGCCGGCGATACGTGCCAGCAGGCGATGGAAGTCCCCTGACAGGCGGATGAATTCGGGTTTGGCCGGTTCATGCCCAAGTGCCAATTCGGCCTTCAGGTGCGCTTCGATGGCGCGGCGGTCGGGGGCTTGCATGCGCTTGCAGGCTTCTTCGATCAACGCCTTTTCGATCACCCGGCGTGCGGCGAACACTTCGCGGGCCTGTTGCGGCGTGGGTTCTTCGACAAAGGCGCCACGGTTCATTTCCAGGCGCACCAGCTTGAGGTGAGCCAGGTCGCGCAGGGCACTGCGGATGTGGTTGCGGTTGGCCTGAAACACGTCCACCAGGTTGAGCTCGGTCAGGCGAGTACCGGGCGGCAGACGCTGCTCGACGATGGCATCGTAGATCGCGTTGTAGATGCGTTGCACTTCACGAATGACGTGACTGGCCATGGGCGATGCTCGTTTGCGTGGGAGCCAGGGCGGCTGAAGCTTGGCGGCAGTGTAATTGTTAACAATGAAGCGGCAAAGGGGGAGAGGGCTATACCGGGTGGTGCACGGCGTTATCGCATTGCCCTATTGTTGTGCAATGCACGCTATTTTTCAGGATTTAATCCGTTATGTAGGGCGTATGCCGTCTTTTCACCGTAACTGAAAAACCATCCGTTTTTCAGCCGGATACACAGTGCGGGAGAAGTCTGGTGCAGGTTGTGAGCAGCGAAGTGGCAGCCTGGCACATCCGTTGCTAACACTTGTTTTATAATTGTTAGCAATTTCGGGCGGCAAGCATGTCTGGGAAAGGTCAGGTCGAGCTGGTGGCGGTGCACAAGGCCTACGGTGCGCGGGTGGCGGTCACCGATCTCCATCTGAAAATTCCCAGTGGCAGCTATTGCTGCCTGCTCGGCCCCAGCGGCTGCGGCAAGAGCACCACCTTGCGCATGCTGGCCGGGCACGAAGAGGTGAGCGAGGGCGACATCCTCATGGATAACCGCAACGTCACCGAGTTTTCGCCGACCCAGCGCGGCACGGCAATGATGTTTCAGAACTACGCGCTGTTCCCGCACATGAGCTGCCTGGACAACGTCGCCTTCGGCCTGCGCATCGCCGGCATGGCCAGGGCCGAGCGCCACACCAAGGCCCGCGAGCTGCTGGCGCTGGTGAACATGCAGGATTACGCCGAGAGTTACCCCGAGCAGCTTTCCGGTGGTCAGCAGCAGCGAGTGGCGCTGGCCCGTGCCCTGATTACCCAGCCGGACGTGGTGCTGCTCGACGAGCCGCTGTCCGCTCTCGACCCGTTCTTGCGGATTCGCATGCGCAAGGAGCTCAAGGCGATCCAGAAGCAATTGGGGCTGACCTTCATCCACGTCACCCACTCCCAGGAAGAAGCCTTCGCCCTGGCCGATCTGGCGGTGGTGATGGACGGTGGCAAGATTCAGCAGGTAGCGCCGCCACGGGAATTGTTCGAGCGGCCGGCCACTCCCTTCGTCGCGCAATTCATCGGCGGCCACAGCCTGATGCGTGGCGAGCTGACTGCGCGCGAGGCAGATCGCGTGGTACTCAGCGTCGAAGGCACAGGGCAGGGCAGCCTGAGTCTGGCGCAACTGGGCGACGATTATGCCGAGGCCATGGTGGGCACGCCGCTGGCGTTCTCGGTGCGCTGCGATCACCTGGACATCCTGCCGCCAGGCAGCGCTCCGCCAGCCGGGCAGTTTGGCTTGCCTGCGCGGGTCTGCGATGTCGAGTTCCAGGGCGCTTTCATCTACGTCGAATGCCAAACCGCCAGCGCTACGCCGCTGATGGTTTACCTGGCCGACCGCCAGCGCCAGGTACCCGAGGTGGGTGCAGAGGTCACCCTGGCCTGGGACGCCGCGCACCTCAACCTGTTCTCCCCGCAACACGCCAACCCGACAGAGGAGGTTCACTGATGAGCGAGCACGATGACAGCACCCCGCAACTCCCCGCCGAAACCCCGCAGGTGGAATCCGCCAAGGGACTGTCCAGGCGCAGCCTGATCAAGGGGCTGGGGGTGGCCTCGGCAGTGGCCGTGGGTTCCGGCGCGATCACCGGTTTTCCGATGATCTGGGCGCAGAACATCAAGAACATCACCTTGCGTCAGTTCGGCACCGGGGTGTCCAACCTCAACGACATCGCCATGAAGGCCAAGGAAGATCTGGGGATCACCCTGCAACTCACCGCACTGGACTCCGATGCGGTGGCGCAGCGGGCAGTGACTCAGCCACGCTCCTTCGACATCGCCGACATCGAGTACTGGATCGGCAAGAAGGTGTACCCGTCCGGCACCATGCAGGCCATGGACACTCAACGACTGAAGAATTTCGACAAGATCTCGCCGCTGTTCATCAACGGCAAATTGAACGCCGATTCGGTGATCGCCCAAGGTACTGCGCCACACACCGTTGGCTTCGTCGAAAGCGCCGATTCGCTGAAGTTCGCCAGTGAGCCGACCCGCTGGATGACGCTGGTGCCGACCATCTACAACGCCGACACCCTGGGCATTCGCCCGGATCTGGTCGGGCGTCCGATCAAGAACTGGCGCGACATCATGGATCCGGCCTTCAAGGGCAAGGCCTCGATCCTCAACATCCCGTCCATCGGCATCATGGACGCGGCGATGATCTGCGAATCCATGGGTGAGATCACCTATGGCGACAAGGGCAACATGACCCAGGCCGAGATCGACAAGACCATCGCCATCCTCATGCAGGCGAAGAAAGATGGCCAATTCCGCGCCTTCTGGAAGAGCTTCGATGAGTCGGTGAACCTGATGGCTTCCGGTGAGGTGGTGATCCAGTCCATGTGGTCACCGGCCGTGGCCGCCGTGCGCAGCCGCGGTGTGGCCTGCACCTACCAGCCGCTGGAAGAGGGCTATCGCGCCTGGGGCGGCGGTATCGGTCTGGCCAAGCACCTCAGCGGCCTGGAGCTGGATGCGGCCTATGAGTACATCGACTGGTACCTGTCGGGCTGGGTCGGTGCCTACCTCAACCGCCAGGGCTACTACAGCGCCGCCCCGGAGACCTCCAGGCAGTACATGAGCGCCGATGAATGGGGCTTCTGGATGGAGGGCAAGGCCGCCCAGAGCGACATTCTCAGCCCGGACGGCAAGGTCATGGAAAAGGCCGGCGCGGTGCGTGATGGCGGCTCCTATGAGCAGCGCATGGGCAGCGTGGCTTGCTGGAACTCGGTGATGGACGAGAACCGCCACATGGTCCGCAAGTGGAACGAGTTCATCGTTTCCTGACCCGGCCGTAGCGGTGGGTGGCGCCGTTTCATCCACCGCCGCGCCTGCGCCACCTCACTTTCTGCGTACTGGACTCGATATGCGCACCGGACTCGCCAACATCAGCCACCTGCAAGCCCTGCCGCTGGCGCTGACCCTGCTGCTGTTCCTGGTCTTCCCCATCACGGTGATCGTGGTGGTGAGCTTCTGGGACTACGACTCCTACCAGTTGATCCCGGACTTCATCTTCGGCAACTACCAGTACCTGCTGTCATCGCCGACGACCTTGCAGGCTTACCTGAATACCTTCAAGTACGCCTTGCTGACCTGGCTGATCACCCTGACGCTGGGCTTTACCGTGGCCTATTACCTGGCCTTCCACATCCGCAGCAACAAGGTGCAAACCTTGCTGTTTCTGCTGTGCACCATCCCGTTCTTCACCTCCAACATCATCCGCATGATTTCCTGGATACCGCTGCTGGGGCGCAATGGTCTGGTCAACAGCGGCCTGATCGGCGCCGGGTTGATCGAACAGCCGCTGGAGTTTCTGCTGTACAGCGACTTCTCCATCGTTCTGGCCTATGTGCACCTGTACACCCTGTTCATGGTGGTGCCGATCTTCAACACCATGATGCGCATCGATCGCCGCCTGATCGAGGCCGCGCGGGACGCGGGAGCGCAGACCTGGCAGATCCTCCTGCTGGTGATCGTGCCGCTGTGCAAGTCGGGCATTCTCATCGGCAGCATTTTCGTACTGACCCTGGTGATGGGCGACTTCGTTACCGTGCGCATCATGGGGGGCGGCCTGCATGCTTCGGTCGGCGTGCTGATCCACAACGAAATCAGTTTGCTGCAATACCCGGCGGCTGCGGCCAGTGCCGTGGTGCTGCTGGCCACGGTGCTGCTGATGCTGGTGGTGATGTTCCGCCTGGTGGATATCCGCAAGGAGCTATGACCATGAAATCCACGGCACGGCCGTTGAGCTTTTATTGCCTGAGCCTGTTCTTTGGCCTGTTCGTACTGTTCCTTTACGGGCCGACCCTGACCATCGGCATTCTCTCGTTCCAGGGGCCGGACGGCGGGTTGACCTTTCCCATGAACGGCGTGTCCCTGCACTGGTTTCACAACCTGTTCCAGGCCCAGCAGGTGGGCGATTTCGCCGGTGCCTTCAGCCGTTCGATTCTCCTCGGTATCGCGGTGATGGCCTGCACACTGGTGTTTTCGGTGCTCGCCGGGTTCGCTTACCGGCGCCCATTCGCTGGCAGTCAGGCACTGTTCTACCTGACGTTGGCGAGCCTGATCATTCCGTCGATTCTGGTCAGCCTGGGCATTGGCCTGATGTTCGATCGCCTCGGCTGGGAGCCGATCTGGTACAGCTCGGCCTTTGGCGCGCACCTGACCTGGACCTTGCCGTTCGGCCTGTTGATCATGTTCGCCGTGTTCAACCGCTTCAACCGCGCCTACGAAATGGCGGCCCGCGACCTCGGCGCGAGCGCCTGGCAAACGGTACGCCTGATCGTTCTGCCGCTGATTGCCCCGAGCCTGTTCGGCGTGGCGCTGTTCGGCTTCACCCTGTCCTACGACGAATTCGCCCGCACCCTGATGGTCTCCGGCAGCTTCAATAGCCTGCCTCTGGAAATCTTCGGCATGACCACCAACGTCACCACCCCGGTGCTCTATGCGCTGGGCACACTGACCACGCTGTTTTCCCTGGCGCTGATTGGTCTGGTGCTGCTGTTGATGAATCTGAGCCAGCGTATGAGAAAACCCGTATGAAGATTCGCGTGATCAATCCCAATGGCTCGGCGGGCATGGCCCAATTGCTGGATGCAACCTGCCAGGGCATCAAGGCGGCCGATACGCAGTTGAGCGTGATCCATCTGCCCGGCTCGGTGGCGAGCATCGAGGGCGCTGCCGATGGCGTGTGCGCGGCTTATCACCTGCTGGGAGCGATGCGTCAGGGCCAGGAAGAGGGCGTGCAAGGTTTCGTGATCGCCTGTTTCGACGACACCGGCCTGGATGCCGCTCGCGAATTGGCCAGCGGCCCGGTGCTGGGCATCGGCGAAGCGGCCATGCACGCGGCGAGCATGCTGAGCGTGCGCTACTCGATCCTTACCAGCCTGCCGCGTTCGATCCACATCATCGAGCGCAACATGCACAGCTATGGTCTGCAGCGGCGCTGCGCGAATATCCATGCGGCGGATATTCCGGTGCTGGAGCTGGAGCGCGATCCCGCCCATTACCTGCGTCTGCGCGACCTAGGCCAGCAGATCCTGCGCGATGACCGTAGCGAGTGTCTGGTGATGGGCTGCGCGGGCATGAGCCAGTGGGCGCAGCGCCTGCAGGAGGATCTCGGCGTGCCGGTGGTCGATGGGGTTCAGGTGGCGTTGAAATGGGTGGAGGCGCTGGTGCAGTTGCGCCTGGGCAGCAGCAAGAGCCTGAGCTATGCCTGGCCGCGCGAGAAGGTGGTGTAGCGGCTGTGCCGCTGGCACATTTTCTATCACCTCTAAAGCAGCCTAAGGAAGAACATGACTCCACATTATCCCCGCGACCTGCGCGGATACGCAGGCAACCCGCCTCAGGCAAAATGGCCGGGAAATGCGCGAATCGCCGTCCAGTTCGTCCTCAATATCGAGGAGGGCAGTGAAAGTTGTGTGCTGCATGGGGATCCGCAGAGCGAGACGTTTCTTTCCGAGATCGTCGGTGCGCAGAGCTTTGCCGATCGGCATATGAGCATGGAGTCGATGTACGAATACGGCTCCCGTGCCGGTGTGTGGCGCATCCTCGATGAGTTCCAACGCCGCCAACTGCCGCTTACCGCCTTTGCCGTCGCCATGGCCCTGGAGCGTTGCCCGGACATCACCCAGGCGTTGGTCGCACGCAACCACGAAATCGCCAGTCACGGCTGGCGTTGGTTGCATTACCAGAACACTCCGGCCGATCTGGAGCGCGAACACCTCGAGCGCGCGGTCGAGCTGATCACCCGCCTTACCGGCGCCGCACCGCTCGGCTGGTATACCGGTAGAGACAGCCCCAACACGCGGCGCCTGGTGGTCGAGCATGGCGGCTTTCTCTACGACAGCGATTATTACGGCGACGACCTGCCGCTATGGAGCACCGTAGGAACTCGCGACGGTACCCGTCAGCCTCACCTGATCGTGCCTTATACGCTCGACGCCAATGACATGCGCTTCTCGAGCCCGGGCGGATTCAACAGTGGTGACCAGTTCTTCGCCTACCTGAGAGATACTTTCGACGTGCTCTACGCCGAGGGCGAAACGGCGCCGAAAATGATGTCGATCGGTCTGCACGCACGGCTGATCGGTCGCCCTGGGCGTTTCCGGGCGTTGCAACGCTTCCTCGATCATATCGAAGCCCATGATCGTGTCTGGGTGGCGCGTCGAGTCGACATCGCCCGGCACTGGGTTGAGCATCATCCTTACCAAGCGTAGAAACGCACTGCTTCGCCAGGGCGGTTGGCTGGGTATTTCGAAAGACGCCTGCAGCAGATAGGAATCAGGGTATCGGGAGCTGCCGAACCTGAGCGGATTGCCGAATCCATCGAAGATCATTAGCCTGCGCTTTTTGCCGGGGCCGGGTGGTCCTGACCAACACGATGGATCACGGTATGAGCGAGCAGGTCGAAAACATCACCTATTACCTGGAGATGCACAGCCCCGAACAGGTGCGCGCCAAGCCCATGCCTGACGACCTGCAGGTGGTCGAGTGCCGCATCAAGCAGTTCCAGCTCAACCGCTTTCTCTACCAGTTGGTGGGCGGGCCCTGGGAGTGGACGGACAAGCTGTCCTGGTCGGATGCGCAGTGGCGCGAGCTGGTCGAGACTGACACTCATCGTACTTGGGTGGCCTACCACCAAGGCGCTATCGCCGGTTACTACGAGTTGCAGCGTGACGCCGACGGCTCGGTGGAGATTCTCTATTTCGGTCTCGCCGAAGCGTTTTTCGGTCAGGGTTTCGGCGGCCCGCTGCTGACCCACGCGCTGCAATCCGCCTGGGCCTGGCCCGGTACCCGGCGAGTCTGGGTGCACACCTGCACCTTCGATCACCCCAGCGCCCTGGCCAACTATCAGGCCCGTGGGTTGCAGCTGTATCGCCAGGAAGTCGAAGGCTGAGGGGCGTTTCAGCTCAAGCGGATCAGATAACTCGGTAGTGCCGGCTCCGGTAATACCGACAGCACCTTGAGGCGTTGCAGGGTGCGCTCGCGGGCGCAGCTCAGGTGATGGCGCAGGGCGTTGGCGGCGCGGTCGATATCCTTGGCCAGCAGCGCCTCGATCACCTGATGGTGTTCGTCGAGCATCGCTTCGTCCAGGCTTCTGCGCAAGGCGCCGTGGAGGATGCGGCCGATGTTCATCTGGCTCTGGCATTGGCGTATCAGCGAAGCCATCTTTTGATTGCGCAGGCCGGCCAGGCACTCGACGTGCAGGTCGTGTTCGATGCGTTCGATGGTGGCGCGCTCGGCGCCGTTGCTGGCCTGGCGGGCGCGCTCGATGCGCTCGAGCATGCCGTGCAGTGCATCTTGGCTCAGACCTGGAGCGCTCTGCCTCAGCGCCTGCGGTTCGAGCAGGCCGCGCAGTTCGTAGTCGTCGATCACCGATTGCGCCGTGAGCGGGCCGGCCAGCCATTGCGAGTAGGGTTCCTTTTCCACCAGGCCACGATCGCGCAGGCGCATCAGCGCTTCGCGGACCACGCTGCGACTGACGTTCAGGTGCTCGGCCGCCAGTTGCTCGTCCAGCCGGTAGTGACCGAAGACCATGAAGGTGCCAACGCTGGCGGCGAGGTCTTCATAAGCACGTTCACCCAATGGTCGTACGTCGATCAGTTCATCTTCCGTTTCCAGGCCCAATAGCTGGCGTGTCAGCGGTGTGCGCAGCGGTTCGACGGCTGCGTCGTGCGGGTTGACCAGATAGCCGCGGCCTTCGAAACGGCAGATCAGGCCTTCGTCATGCAGCAGGTTAAGCGCCTGCCGTACCGGTACGCGGCTGGTGCCGAACAGCTGCGCCAGCGGGGCTTCGACCAGCACCAGGCCAGGGGCTGCACGTCCCTGAGTGATGGAGGCGCGCAGGGTGTCGCGGATCATTTCGTAGCGCGAGACCGCAAGGGATTCTTCCTGAGGGGCGCTTGCTGCGGGCATACCGGGTTTCCGGGGACGAGTACGAGGTGACGATTCTCTCACAGGTTCAGCCCTCCCGATTACCTCGATGGCGGTGCTCCAAAAGGAAGCATCTTGGAACCCAGCGTTACTTTTTTGCACAAAAATGGATCTTTTAAATTTATATCCATTATTTGTTTTGGCAACCTTCGGTCCCGCGCTTGACGGGCTCTTGAAGTGTTTTTGAAAGATTGGCATGAAGGCTGCTTTTGTAAACGTACTTTTTTGTATATGTACGTTTTGAGGTTTCCATGCCCGGTCCATCCCGCGCTCTCGAACTCGCCCAGGCTTATGCTGCGGGCTCGACCGACCCCGTCGAGGTGCTCGAGGCCGCGTTGGCGAAAGCTGCCGAGCTGCCGGCGGCATTCATCTCGCTGAGCGCCGAGCGTGGCCGTCGCGAAGCGCTGGCGTCACGGTCACGCTGGCGGGCCGGGCAAGCGCTGTCGGTGTTGGACGGTGTGCCCTTCGCCTGGAAGGATTTGTTCGATGTGGCCGGCAGCGTGACCACCGCCGGCTCGGCGACCCGCCGCGAGCTGGCGCCAGCCACCGCTGACGCTGCCCTGGTTGGCGCGCTGACCAGGGCTGGCCTGGTCAATCTGGGCAAGACCAACCTCAGTGAGTTCGCTTATTCCGGGCTCGGCCTCAATCCGCATTTCGGTACGCCGATCAACCCATTCAGCGGGCACGAGCCCCGTGTTCCCGGTGGCTCGTCGAGTGGTTCTGCGGTTGCCGTGGCCGCGGGTGTGGTGCCGCTGGCGATGGGCACCGACACGGCAGGGTCGATTCGTGTCCCGGCGGCTTTCAACGGCTTGGTCGGTTACCGCAGCAGCCGACGCCGTTACGCCTTCGACGGTGTATTTCCCCTGGCTCGCTCTCTGGATGCCCTTGGCCCACTGGCGCGCACTGTCGAGGACGTCGTGGCAGTGGACAGCCTGCTGCGTGGTGGCCCGGTGTCGCGTCGCTCAACCGCGTGTTCATTGTTTGGCGTGCGTGTGTACGTCGACCCGGCCTGGGTCGACGATTCGCGCGTACAGCCAGCGGTCAGGCAGAACCTGGAGCGCGCGCTGGAGCGCTTGGCCTGCGCCGGTGCTGTGGTTGAACGCAAACCCATCAAGGCCATGCGCGAGGCGCTGGCGATGATCGAGCGCGGCGACTGGGTCGGTTCCGCAGAGGCCTTTGCCCTGCACGAGAGCCTGCTCGACAGCGCCGACGCCAAGCGTCTCGACCCGCGCGTGCGCAAGCGGCTCGAAGGGGCGCGCTCGATCCCGGCCAGCCACCAGATACGCCTTTACCAACAGGGTGAAAGCCTGCGCAGGCAACTCGTCGATGAGCTGGATGGAGCCTTCGTGATCACGCCGACCGTCGCTCATGTGGCCCCGCTGCTGGCGCCTCTGGAAGCCGACGAGGCGTTGTTCGTTGCCACCAACCTGGCCACTCTGCGCCTGACCATGCCCGGCAGCCTGCTCGACATGCCCGCGGTTGCCTTGCCTAGCGGTGTCGATGAGCACGGCTTGCCCACCAGCCTGCTGCTTGCAGCGCCCAGCGCCGCGGACGACCTGTTGCTGCGTGCGGCGCTGGCTGTCGAGGCTGCCTTGCTGCCCTGAATTCGCTTGGGCGAGCAGCGGGGCCCGGCCCGCTTGCACGTCGCTCACCGATCCGGGCCAAGAGGATTCAACGATGGCAAAAGAAATATTCGTCTCCATCGGCGTTGACGTGGATGCGGTCGCCGGCTGGCTCGGCTCCTACGGCGGTGAGGATTCCCCGGACGACATCTCCCGTGGCTTGTTCGCAGGTGAAGTGGGGGCACCGCGCCTGCTCAAACTGTTCGAGAAGTACGGTTTGCGTACCACCTGGTTCATTCCCGGTCATTCGGTCGAAACCTTTCCCGAGCAGATGAAGGCGGTGGCCGATGCAGGCCATGAGATCGGCATCCACGGTTACAGCCACGAAAATCCGATCGCCATGACGGCGGAGCAGGAGGAGATCGTTCTCGACAAGTCCATCGAGCTGATCACGGCACTGGCCGGCAAGCGTCCTACCGGGTACGTCGCGCCCTGGTGGGAATTCAGCAACGTGACCAACGAGCTGCTGCTCAAGAAAGGCATCAAGTACGACCATAGCCTGATGCACAACGACTTCCATCCCTACTACGTGAGGGTTGGCGATCGCTGGACCAAGATCGACTACAGCCAGCATCCGGATACCTGGATGAAGCCGCTGGTGCGTGGTGAGGAAACCTGCCTGGTGGAGATTCCGGCCAACTGGTACCTCGATGACCTGCCGCCAATGATGTTCATCAAGAAGGCGCCGAACAGCCATGGCTTCGTCAACCCGCGTCATCTCGAGGAGATGTGGCGCGACCAGTTCGACTGGGTCTACCGCGAGCACGACTACGCGGTGTTCCCGATCACCATCCACCCCGACGTGTCCGGTCGTCCGCAGGTGCTGTTGATGCTCGAGCGCCTTATCGAGCACATCAAAGGCCATGAAGGTGTGCACTTCGTGACCATGGACGAAATCGCCGATGACTTCCTGCGTCGCCAGCCGCACAAGCGCTGACGCCTAGCCCCTGATGAGTATGCCGACATGACAACAACGCATGCCGCAACACCGACCCACGTCAAACAATCCTGCACCTGGAAACCGGTGCAGCTCTCGTCCAGAGATGTCACCTATTCGACCTGGATCGCTTTCTTCGCCTGGGTTTTCGCAGTCTATGACTTCATCCTGTTCGGCACGTTGTTGCCGGTCATGGGCGGGCACTTCAACTGGAGCGAGGCCGAGCAGGCCAAGATAGCCACCTGGGTCGCTCTGGGCGGCGCCATCGTCGCTTTCGGGATCGGCCCGCTGGTCGACCGCATCGGTCGCCGTGGCGGCATCATGGTCACGATTGGCGGAACGGCGATTTGCTCGGCGCTGACCGCCGTCTGCGCCGGCATGGGCAAGGTGCCGTTGATTCTGGTGCGCTCGGTGGCGGGCCTGGGTTATGCCGAGGAAGCCGTCAACGCCACTTACCTGACCGAAGTGTATGCCGCGTCCACTGATCCGAAGCTGATCAAGCGCCGTGGTTTCATCTACAGCCTGGTGCAAAGTGGCTGGCCGGTCGGTGCGCTGATCGCTGCCGGACTCACCGCCCTGCTGCTGCCGCATATCGGCTGGCAGGGTTGTTTCGTGTTTGCCGCGATACCGGCATTCGTCATCGCCGTGCTGGCTTACAAGCTCAAGGAGAGCCCGCAGTTTCAGGTGCATCAGCGTATTTCCCAGCTTCGCAAGGCTGGCCAGGATGCCGATGCCCGTGCTCTGGCCCGTGAATATGACGTGGACTACGAGGAGCATGCCAAGGCTGGCGTGGCGGCTGCGTTTCGCGGTGCCGCGCTGCGCCCGACCCTGGTGCTGAGCCTGGCGATCCTGCTCAACTGGTCGGCGATTCAGGTGTTCAGCGTGCTGGGTACCTCGGTGATCGTCAGCGTGCACAAGCTGTCGTTCGAGAACTCGCTGGTGATCCTGGTGCTGTCCAATCTGGTCGGCTTCATCGGCTATCTGTTTCACGGCTGGCTGGGTGATCGCTTCGGACGCCGCAACACCGTGGCGCTGGGCTGGATGTGCGGTGGTGTCGCCTTCTTCGCCATGGTTCAGGCGCCCAGCGACCTGGCGACCGTCATCGCGTTGTACAGCCTCGGCCTGTTCTTCCTGACCGGTCCGTACTCGGCCATGCTGTTCTTCATGGGCGAAAGCTTCCCCACCAGCATTCGCGCGACCGGCGGCGCCATCGTTCATGCCATGGGCCCGATTGGCGCGATCCTCGCCGGCCTCGGCATTACCGGGGTGCTGACCAGCGGCGGTGAATGGCACAGCGCGGCTCTGTGGTTCGGTGCCCTGCCGTGTTTCCTGTCCGGTGTGGTGATGCTGGCCGCGCGTCACGTCGAACCGAACAGCGTCAAATGACCGAGGAGGCTCTTCCCATGACTCTACCCGTTGCCATGATCACCGGTGCCGCCAGCGGTATCGGTCAGGCTCTGGCCGTGGCGTATGCCAGAAGCGGCGTGCGTGTGGCCGGTGGCTATTTCGCCGGCGATCCCCATGACCCTGCCGAGACCCTGCGGCTGGTCGAGGGCGCAGGTGGCGAGTGCATCATGCTCGCTGCCGACGTTACCGACAGCGCCTCGCTGGACGCGCTGGCCGCTGCCGCCGTCGAGCGGTTCGGCCGTCTCGACTATGCGGTGGCCAATGCCGGCCTGCTGCGCCGCGCACCGCTGCTGGAAATGACCGACGAGCGCTGGAACGAGATGCTCGACGTCGACCTGACCGGGGTCATGCGTACCTTCCGCAGCGCCGCACGCTACATCGGTGAAGGGGGCGCGCTGGTGGCGATTTCCTCCATCGCCGGCGGCGTCTACGGCTGGCAGGATCACTCCCATTATGCCGCCGCCAAGGCCGGCGTACCCGGCCTGTGCCGCTCGCTGGCGGTGGAGCTGGCGCCGCAGGGTATCCGCTGCAACGCGGTGATTCCCGGGCTGATCGAAACGCCGCAATCGCTCGACGCGAAAAACTCCCTCGGCCCGGAGGGGCTGGCCCAGGCGGCCAAGGCCATCCCGCTGGGTCGGGTGGGGCGCGCCAGTGAAGTGGCCGATCTGGTGCGTTACCTGACCAGTGCCCAGGCCAGCTACATCACCGGGCAGAGCATCATCGTCGACGGCGGCCTGACGGTGCGTTGGCCGGATTGACGGCTATAAGGCGAAAGCGGTGATCGGTGCAGTACCTGTGGGAGCGGGCCATGCCCGCGACTTTTTCGCGGGCATGGCCCGCTCCCACAGAATGTAGACCGAGCGTCTACTCCCACCATTCAGCTGTAGCGTGGGCTTCAGCCCACCAAATCGAAGGTCCGCTATCGCCTTACTCCAACCCATTCCACCGAGACGGCAACGAACTCCGATAAGGACAGACCATGAAACAGCTACAAGACCGTCGCGCCGTGATCACCGGCGCCGCCAGTGGCATCGGCGCGGCCATTGCCCATGCCTATGCCGATGCAGGCGCCCGCCTGGTGCTCTGCGACCGCGATGCCGCCCGCCTGGCGATCACCGCCCGTGAGTGCCGCGAGCGCGGGGCCGAGGTGGTGCAAAGCGTGGCCGACGTCGGCAGCCGCGAAGGTGCCCAGGCCGGTGTCGATGCCTGCGTGAAGGCCTTCGCCGGTATCGATATTCTGGTCAACAACGCCGGCATGCTGACCCAGGCACCCTGCGTCGAGCTGACCCAGGAAATGTGGGACGACATGCTGCGCGTCGACCTCACCAGCGTGTTCATTGCCAGCCAGCGCGCTTTGCCGCACATGCTCGCCCAGCAGTGGGGGCGGATCATCAACGTCGCCTCGCAACTGGGCATCAAGGGCGGCGCCGAGCTGACCCATTACGCCGCAGCCAAGGCCGGCGTGATCGGCTTCAGCAAGTCCCTGGCCCTCGAGGTCAGTAAGGACAACGTGCTGGTCAATGCCATCGCTCCCGGCCCCATCGAGACGCCACTGGTCGATGGCATCAGTCAGGACTGGAAGACCGCCAAGGCCAGAGAATTGCCCCTTGGCCGTTTCGGCAAGGCCAGTGAGGTTGCGCCTGTCGCCGTGCTGCTGGCTTCGGAGCCGGGTGGCAACCTGTTCGTCGGCCAGACCCTCGGGCCGAACTCCGGCGATGTGATGCCCTGACATGTGCGGACTCTGCGGCCTGCTCGGCGAAGAGCTGCACTGGAGCGATCCGCTCGGCGATACCCTGCCTCGGCGCCGCGAGCGGCTGCGTCGGATCGCGGCGATCAATCAGGTGCTGGCGCCATTCCGCCTCACCGTCAGCGACGTACAGGGTGCATCCTATCTGGTGCAGGGGGCGACCGGCCGCCAGGAACTGGCCAGCGGCCTCGACCAGCTCTGGCTGCAGGCCGAAGCGATCCTCGGCCGACCACTGGATCCGCTCGACCCACGGGTGCTCGATCATCTGGAGGCACAGCCATGAGCCTGCCAATCAACGTCGTCACCGGCTTTCTCGGCAGCGGCAAGACCACGTTGCTCAAGCGCCTGTTGGCCGACGAGGAACTCGGTGACACTGCGCTGCTGATCAACGAGTTCGGCGAAGTCGGTATCGATAATCTGCTGGTCGAGGAGGTCGCCCCGGGAACCGTGTTGCTACCCAGCGGCTGTGTCTGTTGTTCGGTACGTGGCGATCTCAAGCAGGCGCTACTGGATCTGCACGGCAAACGCAGTCGTGGCGAGGTTCCGGCCTTTCGCCGGGTGCTGCTGGAAACCACCGGGCTGGCCGACCCGGCGCCGATCCTGGCCACCCTGCAACGTGATCCGCAAATGCGTGGCCGCTTCCATCTCGGTCTGCTGGTAACGGTGGTCGATGCGCAGCATGCCGAGCTGCAGGAGCGCCTGCACCCCGAGTGGCTTGGTCAGGTCACCGCTGCCGACCGCCTGCTGCTGAGCAAGACCGATCTGGTTGCAGCAGAGGTCGTCGACCCGCTGCGCTGCAGACTGCTGGCGCTCAATCCATCAGCATCCCTGGCCCTGACCGCTGACATCGTCAGTGGTGACGAACTGCTGCTCGGCGAGGGGCTCAAGGGGCGCGACCCGGATGCCGAGGTGGCGCGCTGGCAACTGTTCGCACCGCTCGGCAGCAGCCGCCACGGTAGCGCCGAGGTGTGCTGCCTGGAGTTCGATGGCGCGCTGGACTGGATCGCCTTCGGGGTCTGGCTGTCCATGCTGCTAAGATGCCACGGCGAACGCATACTCCGAGTCAAAGGCATCCTCGACGTGATCGATTCTCCGCAGCCCATCGTCATCCATGGCGTGCAGCATTGTCTGCATGCGCCGGTCCATCTCAACGCCTGGCCAGGTGGTGTGCGCCGCTCGCGCCTGGTGTTCATCGTCCGCGAGCTGGACACCCTGACGCTGCGCCGTTCGTTCAATGCCTTCCTCGCCCGGCTCGGGCGCGCCGCATGATCACCCTGCGCGTACTCGGCACCTCCGTGACCTTGCTCGAACCGATCCGGCAGCGCGCCGAGCAGGAGCTTGGCATTCGCCTGGAATATCAGTTGCACGACACCCAGACCGTGCAACGCATCGCGGTGATGCAGCCGGAGAGCTACGACCTCTATGACCAGTGGTTTCACAACGTCGACTTCGTGTGGCCTGCGCGGGCAATTCAGCCTATCGACACGCGGCGGGTGGCGCTCTGGGAAGAGATCAACGACCTGGCGAAGAAAGGTCGCCTGCACCCGGACGATCGGCTGGCCAGCGGCAGCCTGCCGTGCGACCGACTGTTCGTGCAGCCCGACGGCAACCTGGGCAGTGCGCCGACCGACCACATCAGCATGTTGCCGCTGACCCACAACGCCGACAGTTTCGCCTATCTGCCCGCGCACCTGCCCAAGGCCCTGGCTGGCAACGAGGAGAGCTGGGCCTGGCTGGTCGACGAAGGCTGGTGCGGGCATATCGCCCTGCAGAACGATGCCGCCATCGGTGCCCTCGATGCGGCACTGGCGCTTCAGGCCGGAGGCCTGGCGCACTTCGAGAATATCGGCAACCTGCGCCTCGGCGAAATCGACCGCCTCGCCGAGCGGCTGATCGAGAAGCAGCGTCACGGCCACTTCGCGGCGTTCTGGTCGGATGATCGTGAGGCCAGCGAACTGATGCTCGGCCCCAACGTGCATGTGCAGAGCCTGTGGTCGCCGACCCTGATGCAATTGCATCGCGCCGGCGTGCAGTACCGTCTGGCTGCGCCCAAGGAGGGCTATCGCGCCTGGTTCGGCGGCCTCTCGCTGTCGCGTTGCGTCGAGGGCAAGGTCAAGGACGCTGCCTACGCCTACCTCAACTGGTGGCTGGCCGGCTGGCCTGGCGCGCTGATGGCCAGGCAGGGGTTCTACATCTCCAATCCGCCCCGCGCCCGTGACCATATGTCCGCTGCCGAATGGGACTACTGGTACGACGGCAAGCCTGCCGCAGAGCAGCTTCTGGGCAGTGACGGGCTGCCATTGATCGAGCCCGGCGAAGTGCGGGAAGGCGGCACCTACGCTCAGCGCATGGGGCATATCGGCGTATGGAACGCGGTCATGGACGAGCACAACTATCTGGTGCGGCGGTGGAGCGACTTCTTGCGTGCAGGGCGCTGAAGCGCTGACGTGATGCGACAATCAGCGGCGACATCTCGCCGGGGCTGCTGTCCTAGTTGGAGCGAGCCAAGTCGCGGTCACTGAACGGAGTCTTACATGCCGATGCCTAGTTTGAAGTTCCTGCCACTCTGCCTGCTGGCGCTGCCGCTCATGGCGACAGCCCAGCAGCAGATTCAGCCCGGCCTCTGGGAAATCACCTCGAAGAACATGCAACTGGGTGGCAAAGCGCTGCCGAGCAGCGACGTGATGCTGCAGCAGTTCAAGAACCTGCCCCAGGCGCAGCGCGAGATGATGGAGCGGGCGATGGCCCAGCAGGGTATCCAGTTGGGCGACAAGGGCGTGCAGTACTGCATCAGCCAGGCGCAGATCGATGCCCAGAACATCCCTCTGCAGGATCCCAACTGCCGCCAGCAGATCACCTCGCGCGACAACGATCGCTGGGTGTTCAACTTCACCTGTCCGCAGGGCCAGGGGCAGGGCGAGGCGCATTTCCTCGACGACAAGTCCTTCAGCTCCAAAGTCAGCGGCGAGTTCGACAGCGGTGCCGGTCGTCAGCAGGGCAGCATGGAGTCTGACGCCCGCTGGGTGTCGGCCGATTGTGGTGCGCTGAAGCCGCGTCAGCCTTGAGGTTGCATCAGCCTGCCGTCGATGTGGATCGGCTCTGAGTGCCATGCTCGAGGGCGCTCCCTCTGGCCTGGGCTTGGCCGAAGTTGCTGCTCAGCCGGTGTTCGCCAGCAGGATGAGGAAGCGGCTCGCTAGGGCGCGGTCATGTGCCTGGCTTCTGTCTCGGCAGCGCATAGAGCGCCATCAGAAACGACGTCACTGCGCCCAGGCAGAAGTTGCCGACATGATGGGTTTCCATCGGCAGCACCTCACCCCATACGAGTGCGCCCGTACCACCAGCCAGGCAAACGATCAGCATGTGCAGAACGCATCGGTGAAGCTGGAAGTATGCGTAAAGCATTGCCAGGCCGAACGCTGGGATTCCATAGAAAAACAGGCTCGTTACGGCTGAAAGAATGCCGAACCAGAACGTACCCACCACGGTTTCCACGACGCTCATGCTGGTGGTTCGGGCCATCAATTCAAGCGTGCAGAAATACCCAAATATGAACACGCCCACCAGCGCCGGGCAGAGGGTGAAGGATGTCACTATGCGTTTGACCGGGTACCACACAGCCTATCCCTGTAATGAACACGCAGCAGGTGAATTGGAACGCTCTGGTAAGGGATTTCTCAGGGAAAGACCGCGGCCATTCGAGAAAACCTAATCGGCCTTTTCCTGAATATGCAGTATGCAGGACGTGTATGTATTGCTCAGTCTTCATACAACCGATCAAGCAGTGCCGCGAACGTGGAGGCAACAGGTGAGACCTCTTCCTCGCTACCGGGCACTCCCTCGTGGTGCCAAATCACAACCGGCGGTTCTTCACTGGGTGGACACTCTCGATAGTCAAAGCACAGCGCATCACCGTTGCCCAGCGCCGAAAAAATCACCAGGCCCGGCACTAACCCCTCGGGTGGCAATCGTAGCTTGATCTCCATCGTCTCCGTGCAGCCCTCGATATCGCCAAAAGCCAGGAACATACCCGTTCCGGATTCCACCTCTTCTCCGTGCAGGCGACTGAAGTACCTGAAATAGGGTCTATCGACGATAAAGGCACCATTGAAACGCTTGACGACGTCCTTGTAGCTGTTAGGAAAAGGTCTGCCCAACTGCTGTTCGACTGCAGCGATAGCAGCGGAATTACCGTCACCGTAGTAAGAGTCGAACTCGACCGATGTGCTCATTTCATTGCCCCTTGCTCATGGATTCCCAGCCGACATGCCTTGCGCCACTATGAATGGCCTCAGGTACTAAGTTGTATCCCGCCCGTATCCTGGTGATGATGCCATGTGTAACCCGGAATCTTGTCCATCCCACCGCGAATCGCGTTGATCTGCTCGCTACTGACTGCCCAGTGCTTACATTACCCGCGCCTATCGGCGCCCTCGGGTTTCTGGTGGCCATCCGCAACTGGCGTTCATAGCTGGCGTTGCGGAAGGCGTCGATTTCCAAGCGAGTATCGAACTTGGCGAAGTCGCAGAAGATCGGCAAGCCTTTTGTGTCGAACACTACCAATGTTGATGCTGCTCTCCTCGTACCGGGCCTCGTTCTTGATGTCGCGGGTGGTAAGCGTCCCGGTACTCTGCGTGTGCGGCCACCGCCTGCGCGGATGCCGGATTGTTCGACAACGCTGGCGTATTCGGAGTCGATATCGGTCTTGCCGAAGTTGCCGGAATGGAGCTGGCGTCGAAGCAGGAGGGGCGCGCTGCCTGCATCCACCCGCGTGTTGGCATGGGCGGTGTCTTCGCCATCTTTCACCGATTGCCCGTCACCCTGAAGAAGCCGTTCTGGCTGCCGAGCGAGAAGCCGGTGCCGACGCTCGCGCTGCTGCCACGGCTATCGCTTTCCTGCTGGGCAGAGTGATGTCGCGTCCTGCCTGAAGATAGGCCTGCTCGGCCAGGGCTTGGTCGACCGTATCGCGGATGGTCGTGGTGGCGCTGGAGAACATTCCGCTCTTGCCCTTGAACTTGTGCGCCTCGTCGGCGAGCTGGTGTTCTCGGCTTCGGTGAGATTGATGTCTTGGCCAGCGCTGAGCTGCAGCTCGCCGGTGGTCTGGACGGCGGAGCCTAGCTCGGTACGACTGGCTTCGTTACGCCAGCTGTTGCTGTTCCGGGCAATGGATTGCTGTCGCTCCTCCGCCAGCGTACCGCCGCGGAGGCTGGGGAGGGGTGGAGGTGCCGTTCGTCGGGCTGGATGGTGGGGCTGTGATGCTGCTCACTTTCCGGCCTGGGCCTTCAGGGGGCGCGATCTCAAAGGATCGGCGAGATCAGCCGCGCCACGCGCATGCCCAGTTGCTGGAGGCGATGCACGTCGCGGCGGTCGGCGCCGACCAGTTCGCGGGACTGGCTGAAGTCGGTTTCCAGCATGGCCTCGACCTGGCGTGCGAACTCCGTATCGACCGTCACCAGAGTGATCTCGAAGTTGAGGCGGAAGGATCGGTTGTCCAGGTTGGCGCTGCCGACCACGCCGATGTCCTGATCGATCAGCGCGACTTTCTGGTGCAGAAAACCCGGCAGGTAGCGGAAGATCCTCACCCCGGCGCGCAGCGCTTCCAGGGCGAACAGGCTGGACGCTGCGTAGACGATGCGGTGATCCGGCCGCGATGGCAGCAGGATGCGCACATCCACGCCACGCAGTACCGCCAGGCGCAGCGCGGCGAACAGCGCTTCGTCGGGAATGAAATAGGGGCTGGTCAGCCAGATGCGTTCGCGGGCTGCGTTGAGCATTTCCACGAACAGCAGCGAGCAGGTTTCCTGGGCGTCCGCCGGGCCGCTGGTAATCACCTGGCAGAGCATGCCTTCGTCCGGGTAGCGTTCCGGCAGCAGCAGCGGCGGCAGTTTGCGGGTCGCCCAGAACCAGTCTTCGGCGAAGGATTCCTGTAGGCAGGCCACGGCCGGGCCGTGTACTTCCACGTGGGTGTCACGCCATGGCGACAGGCTCGGCTTCTCGCCGAGATACTCGTCGCCAACGTTATGGCCGCCCAGGAAGCCGCGCTCGCCATCGACCACGACGATCTTGCGGTGGTTACGGAAATTCAACTGGAAGCGATTGAACAGACCACCACCGGTGGGAAATGCGTGCATGAACACGCCACCTTCGCGCAGCCGTTTGATATAGCGGCGTGGAAGGGCATGGCTGCCCACCGCGTCAAAGAGGAAGTGCACCTGCACGCCGGCAGCGGCGCGCTCGAGCAGAACGTCCTGCAGGCGACGACCAAGCTTGTCGTCGTGGACGATGAAGAACTGGATGAGGATTACCTGACGCGCTTCGGCCAGTGCCTGGAAGATTGCCTCGAAGGTCGCGTGGCCATCGATCAGCAGGCTGACCTGATTATTCGCCAGGCAGGGCATGCGACCCAGTCGCGGCAAGGCGCGGAGCTGGCCGTAGGCTTCCGACTCACCGGCGGCGATGGCTTCCTCGACCCAGGGTCGCCAGTCGAGGGCGGCCATGGCCTTGTGCATCTGCTTGTCCACCTGACGGCGGGCTTCGATGTAGGCGTAAAAACGGCTGCGCCCGAAAACCACGTAGGGCAGCAGCGTCAGGTAAGGCATGAAGAACAGCGACAACGCCCAGGCGATGGCGCCCTGAGCGGTACGTACGGTAAGGATCGCGTGCACGGCAGCTATCGCCCCGAGGCCGTGAATCGCCGCGATCAGATAGCCGAAGAAATGCTGTATGCCGAATTCCATTGCCGTTCGCTTGTTGGCTGCTGTGCCAGCATAGACCACGGTACTGCTGGGACGTCACCGATAGATGCGGGTGTTTCGCGTCAAACCCTTGCGACTGCTAGGCGCTATAGCAACCGCGGGAGCTTGCTGATGAAAACCCCGCCGCTGAGGGCGGGGTCTATGATGCCTGCTGTCAGGCGCGCGACAGGGTGGATATCTGCTTGCGCCGGTACACCGTGTCGCGACGTGACAGCAGCAGGTACAGCGGCAGGGTAACGACGATCGCCACCAGCCAGGACAGGTCGGCGCCATCGAGCTTGCTGGCCATCGGCCCGGTGTAGATCGGCGTGACCGCGAACGGCAGCTGCACCAGGATGCCCACGGCGTAGGCGCTCACCGCGTTGGGGTTGAAGCGCCCGTAGATGCCGCCAGTGGCGTCGAACAGTGAAGGGATGTGGTAGCGCTGTTTCTGCACCAGGTAGAAGTCGGCGAGATTGATCACCGCCCAGGGCACCAGCACGATCATCATCGCCAGGATCAGCTGCATGAAGCGCGAGATGAAGTCCGCAGGCGCGCTGACCGCGACCACGCAGCAGGCCACCAGCAAAATTGCCGAAAGCGCTACCCGGGCCTGACGGCTGGGTGCCCAGTCGGCGGCGAAGGTTTGTACCGAGGTGATCAGTGCCAATACCGCACCGTACAGGTTCAGGGCGTTGTGGCTGATGATGCTGAGGATGAACAGCACCATGAGTACCGGGCCGAATACCCCGGTGCTCTGCTTGACCGCGTCCATGGTATCGGTGTCCGCGCTCACCGACAGCGCCACCAGTGTGCCGAACACGAAGCACAGCGAGGTACCGAGAACGGCGCCTGTATAGGTGGCGATGAAGGGTTTCCAGATACCCACGTTTTTCGGCAGGTAGCGCGAGTAGTCCGAGGTGTAGGGCGCGAAGGAGATCTGCCAGATGGCGCCCAGCGAGGCCATCGCCAGCCAGCCGGCGAGGTTGAAGCCGCCACGGCTGGCGAAATCCGCTGGCAGGCCGTTGGCGAACAGCGCGATGAACCCGGCGAGCAGGCCGATACCCATTACCCAGGTGCCGATGCGGTTGAGGGTGTGGATGAAGTTGTAGCCCAGGATGCCGATCAGCGTTGCGGCGCAGGCACCGATCAGCACCGCGGCAGGCAGCGGCAGATCCGGCGCCACGGTATGGATCGACTTGCCGGCCAGCACGCAGTTGGAGATGAAAAAACCGATGTACAGCACCGCGGCGATCACCACCACCAGCAGGGCGCCGTAACGGCCGAACTGGCCGCGGCTCTGCAACATCTGCGGCAAGCCCATTTGCGGGCCCTGCGCCGAAGCCAGACCGAGCACGATGCCGCCGAGCAGGTGGCCGACCAGAATGGCGCAGATCGCCCAGCCAAGGCTGAGGTGGAACACCTGCACGGCCATGGCGCCGGTGACGATGGGCAGCGGCGCGATATTGGTGCTGAACCAGAGGGTGAACAGATCACGGACACGGCCGTGACGATCGGCATCGGCGACCTGGCCAACGCTGTTGCTTTCGATGAGCTCTTGCTGGGACATGGACTGCTCTCCTGCGCAAATTGGCGACGGCACGCTGCTCCGCGTGAACGGGGCAGAGCCGGAGGGGATGCGTGGGTGGTTGCGGCTGAGCGGGTCAGCTGCGCCTGTCGCGGGAGAGCCCGCAGACGGGGGAGAACGGGCAGGGGTAGAGCAGCAAGGTTGTGCGGGACACCATGGGAAAACCTACTTCTTGTCTTTATTCGGATAGGGTTTTGCGTCTCGCCGCAAGGGCGAAGGCCGCCGCCCGGCATGGCCGGGCAGCGGTTGCGGGCTCAGCGGAAGGCTGGCACCACGTGCTGGATGAACAGCTCCAGGGACTTTTTCTTCTCGGCGTGGGGCAGGCTGTTGTCAGCCCAGAAGCTGAATTCGTCGACGCCCAGCTCCTGGTAGTGACGAATGCGCGCGATGATTTCCTCGGGCGTACCGATCATGGTGTTCTTGCGGATGTTCTCCAGCTCGAACTCCGGGCGCTCCTTGAATTTCTCTTCGGGGCTCGGCTCAAGCAGGCCGTCGACCGGGGTGATCTTGTTGCCGAACCAGGCATCGAAGGTGCGGTAGAAGCGCGAGATCGCAGCGGCACCGACCTTCCAGCCCTCGGGGTCGTCTGCCAGGTGTACGTGGGTGTGGCGCAACACCATCAGCTGTGGGCGTGGCACGTCCGGGTTGTTGGCCAGGGCGGCATTGAACTTGTTGTTCAGGTCGACCACTTCCTCGTCGCCCTTCATCAATGGCGTGACCATCACGTTGCAGCCATTGGCGACTGCGAAATTGTGCGAGTCCGGATCACGTGCGGCGATCCACACCGGCGGAAGTGGTTGCTGCAGCGGCTTGGGCGACGAGGTGCTGGTAGGGAATTTCCAGATTTCGCCGTCGTGGGCGTAGTCACCTTTCCACAGTGCCTTGACCACCGGCACCATCTCGCGCAGGTACTTGCCGCCATCACTGGCGGGCATGCCACCGGCCATGCGATCGAATTCGTACTGATAGGCACCGCGGGCCAGACCGACTTCCATGCGGCCGTTGCTGATCACGTCGAGCAGGGCGCATTCGCCTGCTACGCGGATCGGGTTCCAGAACGGCGCGATGATGGTGCCGGCACCCAGACGGATAGTGCTGGTACGGGCAGCCAGGTAGGCCAGAATCGGCATCGGGCTCGGCGAAATGGTGTATTCCATGGCGTGATGCTCGCCAACCCACACGGTGCTGAAACCACCAGCTTCGGCCAGCAGGGTCAGCTCGGTCAGTTGCTCGAAGAGCTCGCGGTGGCCGACTTCCTGGTCGTAGCGTTCCATGTGGACGAACAAAGAGAATTTCATGTCGCTTTCCTCGATTTTTATAAAGCCCGGTGCGTTTGAGGCGCTGTCGGGGCTGGCCGCCGTGCAGGATCACGAGGCTTATGGTTCATGGTATACCATAATATAAAATACTTTGGCGAGTGGCAGGCGACCAGTGTTATCGAAAAGCGTCAGTGGTTGGCGGCTTGCCAGGCGCTCCAGCGTTGCGCGATGCGCTCGCCGTTGAGGCTCCAGTATTTGAAATCCAGCGTGATCTGCCCGGTTTTGTGGGCACCGGGCTGGTTCTCCGCCAGCTTGGGGTCCACCAATGCCGAGGCGCCGAGATTGACCGGCGCATAACCGGTCAGCGAGGAAAAGTCGGCCTGGGGTTTCGGGCTGGTGGCATGGGCGATGAAGGTGCGCGCTGCTGCGACATTGCGCGAACCCCGGGGTATCACCAGAAAGTCACCGGCCACCAGATTCTGCTGCCAGCTCATGCCCACCGGGGCGCCCTGATCGTGTAGCGCATTGACCCGGCCGTTCCAGAACATGCCCAGGCTGGCGGTCCCGGAGGCGAGCAACTGCTGTGATTCGTCACCACTGCCCCACCAGGCGATATCGCCCTTGATGCTGTCGAGCTTCCTGAAGGCGCGATCCAGATCCAGCGGGTACAGCTTGTCGGCGGCTACCCCGTCGGCGAGCAGGGCTATCTCCAGCACACCTGGGCTCGGCCACTTGTAGAGCGCGCGTTTGCCCGGAAAGGTACTCGTGTCGAACAGTGCCGCCCAGCTCTGCGGCGCCTCGCGCAGGGCCTGGGTGTTGTAGCCGAGGATGAAGGAAAAATAGAACGAGCCGGCGCCGTAGATGGTGACGAAGCGCGGGTCGATGGTGCGCTTGGCGATCTGCTTGAAATCCAGAGGTTCGAGCAGCCCTTCCCGGCCGGCCCGCAGGGCGAAATCCGCCTCCACATCGACCACGTCCCAGGTCACCTGGCCACTCTCCACCATGGCCTTGAAAGCGGCATAGTCGGTGGGCCCGGCCTGCTCGACACGGATGCCGGTCTGCTGGGTGAAGGGTTCGCTCCAGGCGCGGGTCTGCGCTGCCTGGGTGGTGCCACCCCAACTGACGAAGGTGATGCTCTGCTCGGCATGAGCGGTCGACAACAGCTGCAACCCCAGCAGCATGGCCAGCACTGTACGCATGGAAATCCCTCCCGAACGATAAAGACGCCCTGGCTGCCGACCCGGCGAACCTGCCGTGGCCACGCGCCGTACTGGCGTATTGCAAAATGCGCTCCAGAATGGCGGAGGCGCTGCAGCGGGCGGCGGCAGTGCTATCCGCCCGTTACGCTGGTATTGCGTGGGAAAAGCAGTACCACTTGCCTGGGCGGGTGTAACGGTTGAGAGGCTTTCAGCGATCCAGTGTGGGAGCGGGCGGGGACGCCTAGTCCATGCCCGCTCCCACAGGTTTTGGCGTTGACTATGCCGACTGCTTTACCAAGACATATCGCACAACCACTCAGTGCGCTCCGGCGCCCTTGGTCAGGTCGCTCTCGTTCCAGCTGTCGTACAGGCAGGCATCGCTGGCGGCCCAGCGCACACGCGCCTGGGCGCCAGGCTGCAGGGGTTGCAGGCCGCTGCCCATGGCCTTGAGGGTCAGGTGGCAGCCGCCGGGTGTGACCACGTGGCAGGTCAGGCTCTCGCCAAGGAACACCACTTCGGCGACCTGGACGGGGATCTCGTTCCAGCCCGCTGGCAGGGGCGTCTGCGCAGCGACTTGTTGCGGCAGCACCTGGGCTTTTTCCGGACGCAGCATCAGCAGTACGTCCTGATCGTTCTGCAGATTGGCGGTCGGGGTGATCGACAGGCTCTGCTGCTCGAACTGCACGGCGGCCTGGCCACTGACCTTCGTCCGCAGGAAGTTGGAGTTGCCGAGGAAGGAGGCGACGAAGGCGTTTGGCGGGTTCTGGTAAAGGTCATAACCGCTGCCCAGACCGACGATCTTGCCGTGGCTGAAGATGGCGATACGCTGTGACAGGCGCATGGCTTCCTCCTGGTCGTGGGTCACGTAGACGATGGTGATGCCCAGGCGCCGATGCAGGTGACGCAACTCGTCCTGCAGGTCTTCACGCAGCTTCTTGTCCAGCGCGCCGAGGGGTTCGTCCATCAGCAGGATGCGCGGTTCGTAGACCAGCGCGCGGGCAATCGCCACGCGCTGTTGCTGGCCGCCGGAAAGTTGCGCCGGACGGCGATGCGCGAACTCGCCGAGCTGCACCAGCTTGAGCATGGCCTCGACCTGGCGCTGCTGCTCGGCGGCACTCAGTTTGCGGATCGCCAGGGGAAAGGCGATGTTCTGGCGCACGTCGAGGTGCGGAAACAGCGAGTAGCGCTGGAACACCATGCCGATATCGCGCTTGTGCGGCGGCACGTTGACCAGGGATTTGCCCTCGACCAGGATTTCTCCGGAGCTGGGGGTTTCGAAGCCGGCCAGCATCGACAGCGTGGTGCTCTTGCCCGAGCCGCTGGAGCCGAGAAAGGTGAGGAATTCGCCCTCCTGGATCTCCAGGGAAATGTTATCCACAGCGGTGAAGTCGCCGTAATGCTTGTTCAGGTTGCGCAGGCTGACCAGCGTTTGTGGTGCCCGGTTTTCTTGGATGACAGCACTCATGAAATTCTCCTCGGCACTCAGGCTTTGACGTCGGTGCGCCGGCGCACGATGGCGGCGATGACCATGACCAGCAGGGAAAGACCGATCAGCAGCGTCGAGGCGACGGCGATCACGGGGGTGAGATCCTGGCGCAGCGTCGTCCACATCTTCACCGGCAGCGTCTGCAGGCCGGGGCTGGCCATCATCACGCTGAGCACCACTTCGTCCCAGGAAACCAGGAAGGCGAACAGGCCGCCGGCCACCAGGCCCGGACGGATCGCCGGGAAGGTCACCTTGACGATGGCCTGCAGGCGCGTGGCGCCGCAGATCACCGCGGCATCCTCGATGGACTGATCGAACAGCTTCAGCGAGTTGATGATCGAGATGATGGTGAACGGCAGTGCGACGATCACGTGGCTGACCACGAAGGCGAATAGCGTGCCGGTGTAGCCGAGCTTGAGGAACAGCGCGTAGACCGCCACGGCGATGATCACCAGTGGCACGATCATCGGCAGGGTGAACAGCGCGAACAGCAGCTCACGGCCAGGGAAGCGGCCACGTACCAGGGCGAAGGCGCTGGGCATGCCGATGGCGACCGCGCAGATGGTCGTCAGCAAGGCCACCTTGAGGCTGACCAGCGCCGAGTCCATCCACTGGGCGTTGGAGAAGAACTGCCCGTACCACTTGAACGTCCAGCCCGGTGGCGGAAACACCAGCCACTGCGAGGAGCCGAACGACAGCAGCACGATGAACAGAATCGGTAGCAGCAGGAACACGGCGATCAGCGCGGTGACCGTATTGAGGCCGTAGCGCAGGCCGCGGCCCATGGCATTGGGTGACAGCAGCATGGCGTTTACCTCGCAGTGCTGGAAGCCACCGGCGATTCCGGTTGCAGCTTCAAGTAGACGTAGAACAGCACCAGCGTGATGAGGATCAGCAAGGCTGCCGCCGCGCTGGCAATGCCCCAGTTAAGGAACGATTGCACCTGCTGGATGATGAATTCGGGCAGCATCATGTTCTGCGCGCCGCCAAGCAGCGCCGGGGTCACGTAGTAACCCAGGGACATCACGAAGACCATCAGACCACCCGAGAAAATGCCCGGCCTGCACAACGGCAGGAACACCTTGAAGAAGTTGCGCCATGGGCTGGCGCCGCAGATCGAGCCGGCCTGCAAGACCATCGGGTCGATGGCGCTCATGGTCGCCTGCAGTGGCAGCACGATGAACGGAATCATGATGTAGCTCATGCCGATCACCACACCGGTCAGGTTGTGCACCATCTCCAGGGGCTGATCGATGATGCCCATGGCCATCAGCGTCTTGTTCACCACGCCCGAGGACTGCAACAGCACCAGCCAGGAGTAGGTGCGCGCCAGCAGGCTGGTCCACATCGACAGCAGGACGATATTCAGCAGCCAGCGGCCCCAGCCGCGCGGCATCAGGGTGATCGCCCAGGCCAGGGGGAACCCCAGCAGCAGGCTGATCACGGTCACCAGCCCGGCTACCGCGAAGGTGTTGAACAGCACCTTGGAGTAGGCCGAATTGGCGAACAGTTGTGCGTAGTTGCCCAGCCCTGGCTCCGGCTCCAGCACGCCGCGCAGCAGCAGGCCGATCAGCGGCGTCAGGAAGAACAACCCGAGGAACAGCAGGGCCGGCAGCAGGTACGGGGCGCCGCGCCAGCGCGCCGCCCGTTCCGCGTTACCGTCGGCGCTGTCGCGCCGACGGTTTGCTGCACCGACCTCAGGGGTACGGAGCGCGGTCATTTCACTTCACCAGCCATTCGTTCCAGCGGGTGGCGATGTCCGCCCCGTTCTTCGCCCAGTAGGCGTAGTCCAGGGTGATCTGATCGCTCACGTGCGCGGTGGGCAGGTTCGGTGCCAGCACCGAGTCCAGGCGTTGCACGCTGTCGACGTTGACCGGCGCGTAGGCGGTGAGGTTGGCGAAGTCGGCCTGGCCCTTGGCGCCGCTGGCGTGAGCCAGGAACTTCATGGCCGCGTCCTTGTTCTTGGCACCCTTGGGGATGACCAGGAAGTCGGCCATGACCAGGTTCTGCTTCCAGCTTGCCGCCACCGGTGCGCCTTCTTCCTGCAAGGCATAGATACGGCCGTTCCAGAACTGACCGAGGCTCGCCTCGCCGGAAGCCAGGAGTTGCTGCGACTGTGCGCCGCCGCCCCACCAGACGATGTCTTTCTTGATGGTGTCGAGTTTCTTGAAGGCGCGATCCAGATCCAGCGGGTACAGCTTGTCGGCGGCAACACCGTCAGCCAGCAGGGCCAGTTCGATCACGCCCGGGCTCGGCCACTTGTACAGGGCGCGTTTGCCGGGGTAGGTCGCGGTGTCGAACAGGGCGCTCCAGTCTTCCGGCTTCTTGTTGCCGAGGCTGCCCTCGTTGTAGCCGAGCACGAAGGAAAAGAAGAACGAACCGACACCGTGATCGGAGACGAAGCGCGGGTCGATCTTCTCACGCTCGATGACGCCGAAGTCCAGCGGCTCCAGCAGACCTTCGGCGGCCGCGCGCAGGGCGAAGTCGGCTTCCACGTCGACCACGTCCCACTGCACGTTGCCGCTCTCGACCATGGCCTTGAGCTTGCCGTAGTCGGTCGGTCCGTCCTGCACCACCGTGACGCCGCTGCTCTTGCTGAACGGATCCGCCCAGGCGGCCTTCTGCGCGTCCTGGGTGCTACCGCCCCAGCTCACGAAGTTGACGGTTTCGGCAGAGGCCGTGGTGGCGACTGCTGCACTCAGAATGCTCGCGGCGAGCACCGAGGTCACACCTTTGATAAACACCATCTTGCTTGCCCTCTTTGTTGTGTTTTTTCGCAAGCGAGCGTTGTGCCCGCTTAACCGGAGCAGTGGATCCAGGGGATCTGAATGGCGGCCGATATCGGGTGCTGTCTTTGTGATTTTCCCTTGCGGGGCACACGATAAACTGGCTGGCCTTAGGGATATCATATTATGGTATTCCAAACTTTCCGCAAGCGCTTTGCCACACTTCTTGTCCCGCTTGCGCAACCGGTCATCCGTGGCCTCCGCTCACTCGAAGGGCACGGTCTCGACGACCTCCAGTTCATAGCCGGCAAGACCCGCGTACTTGAGCGGCGGGCCCAGGTGACGCAGCTTGCCGACGCCGAGGTCCTGCAGAATCTGTGCCCCGGTGCCGACCTCCGAATAGACCCGTGTCTGTCCGCGATTGAACGGGCGCTGCGGCTGGGTCAGTTGCGGGACGCGCTCGAGCAGCGCCTGGGACGACTCGTGGTTGGCCAGCACCACGACGACGCCCTTGCCGTCGGCGGCGATGCGTTCCAGAGCGGCCCATAGCGTCCAGCTGCGCGGGCCGGTGTATTCGGCGCCTACCAGATCGCGCAGCGGATCGATGGCATGCACGCGCGCCAGGGTCGGCTCGTCATGACGGATATCGCCCATCACCATGGCCATGTGCACGCCCCCGGCGATACGGTCTTCATAGGTGATCAGGCGGAACTCGCCGTGCACGGTGGGCAGCTCGCGTTCGCCGATGCGCGTAATGGTGTGCTCGGTGCTCAGGCGATGCTGGATGAGGTCGGCGATGGTGCCGATCCTGATGCCGTGGGAGTGGGCGAAGGCCTCCAGCTGCGGGCGGCGCGCCATGCTGCCATCCTCGTTCATGACTTCGACGATCACCGCCGCCGGGGTCAGGCCGGCCAGCCTGGCCAGATCGCAGCCCGCCTCGGTGTGCCCGGCGCGGGTCAGTACGCCGCCTTCCTTGGCTCTCAGCGGGAAGATGTGGCCGGGCTGCACCAGGTCGGCGGCCTTCGCGCCAGGCGCAACGGCAGTCAGCACCGTGTGCGCACGGTCGGCGGCGGAAATGCCCGTGCTGATGCCGCTGGCGGCTTCGATGGAAACGGTGAAGGCGGTGGAAAACACGCTACCGTTACTCGGTACCATCTGCTCCAGACCCAGACGCTGGCAGTGCTCGTCGGTCAGGGTCAGGCAGATCAGCCCGCGGGCTTCACGGGCCATGAAGTTGATCGCCTGAGGCGTGCAGAACTGCGCAGCGAGCAGCAGGTCGCCCTCGTTCTCGCGGTCTTCGTCATCGACCAGCAGCACCATCTTGCCCTGGCGGAAGTCATCGATGAGTTCACGGATGGGATGGAAGGGCATGGCGGATCTCGTCGGCTGGGTTATTTTAAATTATGGTATACCGTAATACGAAATCAAATTAAAGGAGGTCAATCATGAAGGGTTACTGGATCGCGCACGTGGACGTCACCGACCCCGAGCGCTATGTGGAATACACCAAGCGCGCCCCGGCGGCCTTCGCCGCCTTCGGTGGCAGATTTCTGGCCCGCGGCGGCCGTTCCGAAGCCCAGGAAGGCCGGACCACACCACAGCGTAGCGTGGTGATCGAATTCCCATCGTACGATCAGGCCGTCGCCTGCTACCGCTCCGAGGCCTACCAGGAAGCCAGCAGCTACCGGGCCGGCGCCGCGCGCTCGGAAGTGATCATCGTCGAGGGCATGGCGCCCTGAATGGATGGCGGAGGGCTGAACGACCGGGTTCAGCTTTCGCTGCTCGACGCTGGATGCGCCGTTTGCATGGGCTGTTGGCAGGCAACCGAGCCGTCAGGCGTTGACGGACTCGGCCAACCCACTCAGATCAGACCACGCTCTGCGCTGCCAGAAAGGCATCGAGCTCGACGGCCGGCGGACAGGTTGCCGGCCCGCGACGGGTCACCGCAATGGCCGCTGCGGCATTGGCGCGCGCGGCGGCGGCCTGCTCGGAAAACCCTGCGGCCAGGCTGGCCAGAAATACGCCGATGTGGGCATCACCAGCGCCATTGGTATCCAGCGCTTGCACGGCAAAGCCCGGTACCTGCTGACGCCAATCGTCGCGGGCCAGCCAGCAGCCCTGCGGACCGTCACGCAGGATCACCAGTGCTCCTTCCGGCAGGCGTGCTGTCAGTCGCTGCAAAGCCTGTTCCAGGCTGTCGGCAGCGGTAAATTGCAGGGCTTCTTCACGGTTGCTGCTCCAGATTGCCAGCCGATCAAGTAACTGCTCGGCGCCTGGTAGAGCCGGGTTGCAGGCCAGCGGGCCCGGATCGAACACCAGAGTGCCGGCAGCACCGCCTTGCTGCAGCCAGCTCAGCAGGGAAGCGGCCTTGCCGGTATGCAGCAGGCTGTAGCCGCTGACCATCACCCAGTCTTCGGCAGCGGCGGTTTCGTTACGGAGGTCATGGGCCTGCAATACGCCCTCGGCCCCGACATGGGAAATGAACGAGCGCTCGGCACTGGCGTCGGTCAGCGCGACGCACAGGCCGGTATCGCCGCCCGTGCTTGGCGGCAGGCGGCATTCGATACCTTCCACTGCCATGGCGTGGCGCGCCATGTCACCAAAACGACCGACCCCGTGACGACCCAGGTAGCAGGTGCTCAGGCCATTGCGTGCGGCCGCCGCCATGACATTGAAACCACCGCCCACCTCGAACGCCGCGCTGCTGGCCAGTACATCCTGGCCGACGCTCGGCAAGGCGTCGACCGCCATCACCAGGTCGACGACGACCTGGCCGCTGTACAGCAATCTAGCGGCCATGGCTGGCCTCGTGAGTCACGGCGGCACGGCGGTCACGACAGCCACCGAGCAGCGCGTAGAGGCCGCCAGCGACGATGAAGGTGATGATCCAGCCGAGGCCATTGTGGCCAAACCAGGAGTCGGCCAGCCAGCCATGGAACAGCACGTTGTCGGCGCCGATTTTCACGGTGGTGAAGCTGAAACCCAGCACGATCGCCACTGCCCAGGCGCCCAGGGCGCGCCATTCCACGCCGCCGGCGTACCAGTAGGCGCTGCTCGGGCTGACGTTCATCAGGTCGGCCGCCTCGTAGCGCTGGCGGTGCCGCAAGTCGACCAGGAAGATACCCACCCAGGCGGTGATCGGCACGGCCAGCATGGAGATGAAGGTGATGAACGGGCCGTAGAAACTCTCGGCGATCAACATGAAATAGATCGAGCCGATGAAGATCACCACGATGTCCACCACCACGGCGTAGACCCGCTTGACCTTGAGGCCGAGGGTCAGGGTGGTCAGGCCCGCGGAGTAGACCGACAGGTTGTTGGACAGCAGCAAGCCGCCGAACGCGGTGATCAGGTAGGGCACCGCCATCCAGGTCGGCAGCAGCTCGCGAATCGCCACGATGGGGTCGGTCGCCGACGCGAGGTGGTCATTACCCACCGAGATCAGGCCACCGAGGGTGATCAGCAGCACCAGCGGAATTCCCGCGCCAAAGGCCGCCGAGGCCACCAGCCCGGCTGCCCGCACGCTCTTGTGCTGGTAGCGCGACATGTCGGCGCCAGCATTGGCCCAGCCGATGCCCGTACCCGCGGCCATGGTGCCGACGCCGATCAGCACGGCGGACATCGGCGCCGGTGTCGCCGCCCACACCAGGGCCCAGTCGATATGCAGGGCCAGAAAGCTGCCAACCACCAGGTTCAGCGCGCCGAACACCCAGGTTGCCCATTTCTGAATCACCAACAACGTGGCATGGCCGAGACCGGACACGCACAAGGTGAGCAGCACGAACAGGCCGATGAACAGCAGCGTGAGGAACGGCGCGGACTTGGCCTCCACCGGCGTGCCCTGAATGATCGACACCAACGACAGCAGTACGAAGGCCGCCGTGGTGGTGTTGACGGTTTCCCAGCCCAGACGCGAGCCAAGCGATACCAGGGTCGGACCGATATTGCCGCGCATGCCGAAGATCGCCCGCGACAGCGTCAGGCTCGGAGCGCGACCTCGGCGGCCGGCAATCGACAGCAGGCCGACGATGGCGAAGGAGCCACCGGCACCGACAATCGCGACGATCAGCGCCTGCCAGATCGACAGCCCCTGGAAGGCGATCAGCGTGGCGCCCAGTGGCAAGCCGAGGATGCTGATATTGGCCGCGAACCAGACCCAGAACAGCTGCAGCGGATGACCGTTGCATTCATTTTCGGGGACGGGCTCGATGCCGCGGGTTTCCAACTGGCCCACCTGTTCGGATGCACGCATGGCATGACTCCTGCGATAGTTGCTGTTGTTGGCAGGGCTGAGTGACCGCACGGGCGGCCACCCATGGGGTTCAAGTCGTTCGCAAGGCAAGCAATTGGTCGGTCAACGGTGCGAGGTCGATTTGGCTCACCGCACAGACTTGAGCCAGCGCCGCGCTCGGCCAGGCCTCCAGGCCATGGGTCGCGCCGAGCATGGCGCCAAGGACGGCGGCGATGGTATCGGTATCGCCGCCCAGGCTGGCGGCCATGCACAAGGCCTGATAAGGCGTCAGTTGCCCATTGGCGACGGCACGCGCCAGGGCGAAGGCGGCGACCACGGACTCCTGGGATGCCACCGAGGTGCCGATCACCTCGTAGATCAAACCGGGCAATGCGTCGGGGCTGGTTGCGTCGCAGAGCCGAGCGCTCCACTCGATGCGTGCAGCGATATTGCCGCCCGCCACCCAGTGACCGCGCTTCTGGCCTTCGCGCGCGGCTTCGATGCCCAGAGCCAATGCGCTGGTCAGGTCGTCGCCATTGATGCCGGCTGACACCACCGCTGCCACGGCGGCGGCGCTGGCGATACCCAGGCCGGTGTTGTGGGTCACCTGGCAGGCCTGCAGCACCTGAGCCATGAAATGCTCGTGGTCACGTACATCGGCGGCGATACCCACCGGGGTGATGCGCATCGCCGCACCATTGGTGGTGCCGAAGCGCCCGGCTTGTTCCGGACTGGCGCCGGCGAGAATCATCTCGATCGCCCGCTTGGTCGAAGGGCCGAGCAGATCCTGCGAACCCTTGGCGCGCATGACCGCTTCCCAGTCGATCAGGCGCTGTGCCAGGTCAGTCGGTGCGATGCGGCCTTGGCCTGCGACCAGCAGCTCGCCGACCAGAATCGCCTGCTCGGTATCGTCGGTAATAGCGCCAGCCGGCATGTTCGGGGCGATGGGTTGATCGTCGTCCGCATCGATCAGGCCTTCGATGTGGCCATAGCGCGTGTGAATCTGCTCGCGTGACAGCGATTGAGTCGGCATGCCGAGCGCATCGCCCAGTGCCAGCCCATGGAATGCGCCGAGCGCGCGGTCTCGCGCCGCGGGAAAAAGGCTCACGGTGCGCCTCCGAAATCGAGATGAAGTTGGAAATGGACGGGGTCGAGGTAGCTCTCGACGCGCTCCATGAAACGCCCGCGGCTATCGAAGGTTTCCCTCACCACCTTGAGGAATACGCTGCCCGGCGTGCGCTGCAGCTGGCTGGCCGCCTCATCGTCGAGCGGCGCGGCACCGATCCACTGCTTGCCCTGCCCGGCCCGATAGCCATGGGCGGCCAGCGTGGCGGTCAGCGAGTCGTCGAGCAGGCCCTCCTCGGCCAGGTTCTCCAGGCCATCGCAGGCCGGAATCAGTGCACGCTCGAGGGACACCAGGCTGTCATCGGCAGCCCGCCGCCGGCGCTCGATCAGCATGAAGCGGGCGCGGCCGAAGCGTTCGGCAAACTCCTCTAGCTCCACACCGCTGATGCCCAGCAGCTCGGTCCGTATCTGCACACCCCCGGCGGCGAGGGCCTGCGCCCAGCCTCCGCCCTGGTGCAGAGGCACGCCGTCGTAGGTGACCACGGAGCCGACCCCCGGCTGGGTGCCGATGTAATTGCGTCGCTTGAGCTCGGACAGCGCCTCGCGCAGCGTACCGCGGCTGACATCGAAGGCCGCCGCCAGCTCGTGTTCGCCGGGTAGGCGCTCACCGGCGCCGAGCACGCCTTGCTCGATGCGTTCGGCCAGGGCGCGAACCACGCGGGTTTTCTTGTCGAATCGAACCTGTCTAATCATGTACAAATTAATAGCGCCAGATGGGCTCCTCTGCAAGTGCTTTGTGGTCGACGGCAGGCTCGTGGGTTCACAGCGGTTCGGGATCGCCCCTATGGCTGCGGCGCTATGGCGGGCGGCGGCGCGGCCAGGCTCAGCGGATGAAGTGCACCTTGCCGGTGTCGTCGCTGCCCATGTAGATCCCGTAGATGCCCGCTTCGCGTTCGGCGATGTAGCGTTCGAGAATCTGGCGGATGGCCGGGTAGTAGATCTGCTCCCAGGGGATGTCCTCGGGGGCGAAGAAGCGGCGGGCCAGGGTTTCACTGCCGAAGTAGCCGGTATCGTGCAGCAGCCGGGCGCGGAAGATCAGGTACACCTCGCTGATCGAGGGCACGCTGAACACCGAGTAGGGGCAGAGGATTTCGGCGACCACGCCGGCCTCCTCGCGCACTTCACGCAGCGCCGCCTCTTCGGTGGTTTCGCCGTTTTCCATGAACCCTGCGGGCAGTGTCCAGGTGCCGACGCGCGGCGCGATGGCGCGTTGGCAGAGTAGATAGCGGCCGTCTTGCTCGATGATGCAGCCGGTGATTATCTTCGGGTTTTCGTAATGGATATGCCCGCAGCCGGCGCATACCAGCCGTGAATGGTCGTCTCCGGCCGGGCGGCGCCGTTCCAGCGTCGCGCCGCCGCATTGCTGACAGAAGCGCGGGCTGGGCATGAGGGTCAGCTCCCGATACGCGGGTCTTTCAGACCGATGGGGGCGACGATGTCCCGCGCCTTGGCACCTTCCTGTTTGGCTTCCAGGTACTCCAGGGCGACCTTGGCCGCGGCACGTACGTGATCGACCGACGCCTGGTGAGCGGCCAGCGGGTCGCCACTCTTGATCGCCTCGACCATCCGCTCCATTTCCTGATTGCTGGTGCTGCGTCGGTTGGTCTGCGATACCGAGGTGGCCCGCAGGTAGCTGATGCGCGCCTGCAACTGGCGCAGCTGGGTGGCGGCGATGTCGTTGCCCGAGCCTTCCATCAGCACGTTGTAGAACTCCTGAACCGACTCCAGGACGTCCGGCAGCTCGCCCTCTTCGAGGGTCTGGCGGTTGTTCTCCAGCGCGCGCTCCAGGGCGCGGATGTCCTTGGCGCGGGCGCGCAGGGTGAACAGCTGGACGATCATGCCTTCCAGCACGCAGCGCAACTCGTAGAGATCGCAGGCGTCTTCCAGGGTGATGATCGCCACGCGTGGGCCCTTGGCGTCGGCGAATTCTACCAGGCCTTCCGACTCGAGATGGCGCAGCGCCTCGCGCACCGAGGTGCGGCTGACCCCCAACCGATCGCACAGATCGCGCTCCACCAGGCGGTCGCCGGGTAGCAGCTGGAAGTTCATGATGGCGCTGCGCAGCTTGTCCAGAACGATCTCCCGCAGGGTCACGGGGTTGCGGTTGACCTTGAAGCTATCGTCGATCGGCTGGCGTTTCATGGTTAGGGCTCGAGTTATAGGTATGGGATCACTCAAACTATGCCTCGGCCTGCTGGGCTTCGGCATCCGCTTCGGCGAACGCTTCACGGGCGATGCGGAAGCTGTCGACTGCGGCAGGCACACCGCAGTAAATGCCGACCTGCAGCAGAATCTCGCGGATCTGCTCGCGGCTGAGGCCGTTGCGCAGGGCGCCGCGAATGTGCAACTTCAGCTCGTGCGGGCGGTTGAGCGCGGAAATCATGGCCAAGTTTATCATGCTGCGTTCCTGCATCGATAAGCCTTCACGACCCCACACATGCCCCCAGCAGTATTCGGTGACCAGCTCCTGCAGCGGGCGGTTGAAGTCGTCGGCATTCTCCACCGAGCGCTTCACGTAATCCTCGCCCAGCACCTGGGTGCGGATCTGCAGGCCCTTCTCGTACTTGTCGTTGCTCATGGTCGCTCTCCCGGTTTAATTCGCAGTGAGGCCGCTGTAAGGCGATAGCGGACCTTCGGTTTGGTGGGCTGAAGCGGATCGCCGCCCGGCCCACCCTACAGCCGCGCATCTAGCCGTAGGGTGGGCTTTAGCCCACCAATTGTCCCCCGACTACGAAAGGCTGCTATCGCCTTAACCCAGTCGCCTTAACCTCAAAGCCCACCCATCAAGGTGTATTTGATTTCCAGATAATCGTCGATGCCATAGTGCGAGCCTTCGCGGCCCAGGCCCGACGCCTTGATGCCGCCGAAAGGCGCCACTTCGGTGGAAATCAGCCCTTCGTTGATGCCGACCATGCCGTACTCCAAGCCCTCGCTCATGCGCCAGGCGCGGCCGAGGTCGCGGGTGTAGCAATAAGCGGCCAGGCCGAATTCGGTATCGTTGGCCATGTGCAGCGCTTCGGCTTCGTCGCGGAAACGGAACACCGCAGCCAGTGGGCCGAAGGTTTCCTCGCGTGCGACCTTCATGCCGGTGGTGACCTCGGCCAGCACCGTGGGCTGATAGAAACCGTGGCCCAGTGCGTGACGTTCGCCGCCGCAGATCAGCCTGGCGCCTTTGCCCAGGGCATCGGCGACGTGATCAGCGACTTTATCCACAGCCCGCTCATTGATCAGCGGGCCCTGTTGCGCGCCTTCGGCAAAACCATCGGCGACCCTCAGTTCGCCTACGCGCTCGGCCAGGCGGGCGACGAAGGCGTCATGGATGCCGTCCTGGACCAGAAAGCGGTTCACGCACACGCAGGTCTGCCCGGCATTGCGGAATTTGGCGATCAGCGCGCCGTCCACCGCACGCTCCAGATCGGCATCGTCGAAGACGATGAACGGCGCATTGCCGCCCAGTTCCAGAGAGACCTTCTTCAAGGTGCTGGCGCACTGCTGCATCAACAGCTTGCCGATCGGCGTGGAGCCGGTGAACGACAGCTTGCGCACCGTGGCGCTGGCGCAGAGCTCGTTGCCGATGGCCACCGCGTCGCCGGTAATCACGTTGAAGATGCCGGGGGGAATGCCCGCTTCCTCGGCGAGCACCGCCAGCGCCAGTGCGGAAAACGGCGTTTCCGGCGCCGGCTTGACGATGCAGGGGCAGCCAGCGGCCAGCGCCGGGCCGACCTTGCGGGTGATCATCGCCGCCGGGAAGTTCCACGGCGTGATGGCTGCGACCACGCCAATCGGCTCCTTGGTCACGACGATGCGTGCATCGGGCTTGTGGCTGGGAATGGTGTCGCCATAGATGCGCTTGGCTTCCTCGGCGAACCACTCGATGAAGCTGGCCGCGTAGAGGATTTCGCCCTTGGCTTCGGCCAGTGGCTTGCCCTGTTCCAGGGTCAGAATCTCGGCCAGTGCGTCAGCGTTTTCCAGCATCAGCGCATGCCAGCGCTTGAGCACCGCACTGCGTTCCTTGGCGGTGCGCGCACGCCAGGCTGGCCAGGCGGCATTGGCGGCGGCGATGGCTCGCAGAGCTTCGGCGCTGCCCATGTCGGGTACCCGGCCGATCTCTTCGCCATTGGCGGGGTTGAAGATGGCTTGGGTGCCGCCTTCATCGGCGGCCAACCACTGGCCATCGAGGTAGGCGTACTGACGAAACAGACGCGACGCTTCAGGTGTCATGGCGACTCCGAAATAAAACAGGCCGCGCTCGAGGGTGAGTGAACGCGGCCGTAAAAAGAGGAATTCTTACCGCTACCGACGAGGGCCCTAGAGCCTGTTCAGGATCGTAGGGTGGACAACGCTTTTTTTGTCCACCATTGCGATTGCAGAGCGGTGGACGGGTCGGGCCGCGTAGGTGAGGCGTCGGCTACGCGCCCCGGTCCACCCTACAACGGTGATTTAGGTTCTCGTCGAAGTCACGTCGATCAAGCCAACGCCGGCAGGGCGCCGAGCTTGCCGCGGTGATAGATCATCGGCACCGGAGCGACCTCAGGCAGAATCAGGTTCTTCACTGCGCCTACCATGATGGCGTGATCACCGCCGTCGTACTCGCGCCACAGCTCGCACTCGATGATCGCGGCGGCGTTCTTCAGCAGCGGGTTGCCTTGCTCGCTGAGGGTCCATTCGATGCCTGCGGCCTTGTCCTTGCCCTTGCCGGCGAAGGCATAGGCTTCGGCCTGTTGCTCGGCAGAGAGCAGGTGAATCGCGAAGCGCTTGCTGTCACGCAGCACCGGGTAGGAATCGGAGCCGTAGTTGGGGCAGAACAGCACCAGCGCAGGGTCGATCGACAGCGCGCTGAAGGCGCTGGCGGTGATGCCGACGATGCCGCCATCCGGGCCCAGCGTGGTAACGATGGTCACCCCCGAGGGGAAGGCGGCCATGACGGATTTGTACAGTCCGGGTTCGATCATTTGTACTTTCCTCGATGCGCTCAGCGCATCACGAACGGGTCGGGCATCGGCGCTTGCGACAGGTTGATCCACACCGTTTTCAGTTCGGTGTAGGCGAGTACCGAGTCGATGCCGCTTTCACGGCCGTAGCCGCTGTTCTTGAAACCACCGATCGGCGCCATGGCCGATACGGCACGGTAGGTGTTGACCCATATGATGCCTGATCGCACGCCCTTGGCCAGTCGATGGGCGCGGCCTAGGTCGCGGGTCCAGATGCCGGCGGCAAGGCCGAACTGCGAGTCGTTGGCCATGGCCAGCGCTTCGGCCTCGTCCTTGAAGCGGATCACCGAGGCCACCGGGCCGAAGACTTCTTCCTGCATGATGGTCATCGAGTGGTCGTCGCACTCGAACAGGGTCGGCTCGTAATACCAGCCTTCGCCGTCGACCTGAGGGCGTTTGCCACCCAGGCGCAACGTCGCGCCTTCGGCGACGGCAGTGGCGACCAGACGCTCGACCACGGCCAGTTGCTGAGCGGTGGCCATGGGGCCCATCTCGCTGGCGTCGTCCTGCGGGTTGCCGATGCGGATGCGCTTGGCGCGTTCGACCAGGCGTTCGACGAATTCGTCGTAGATGCTGTCCTGCACCAGCAGCCGCGACCCGGCCACGCAACTCTGCCCGGAGGCGGCGTAGATGCCGGCGACCACGCCGTTCACGGCGCTGTCGAGATCGGCGTCGGCGAAGATGATGTTCGGCGACTTGCCGCCCAGTTCCAGTGACAGCTTGGCGAAGTTCTCCGCACTGGCACGCACCACATGGCGTGCGGTGGCGGCGCCGCCGGTGAAGGCGATCTTGCGTACCAGCGGGTGACTGGTCAGCGCCGCTCCGGTGGTCGGCCCGTAGCCGGTGACCACGTTGACCACGCCGGCCGGGAAACCCGCTTCGAGTGCCAGGCGAGCCAGTTCGAGAATGGTCGCCGAGGCATGCTCCGAGGGCTTGAGCACCATGGTGTTGCCCGCTGCCAGGGCTGGCGCGAGCTTGATGGCAGTCAGGTACAGCGGGCTGTTCCAGGGAATGATCCCGGCTACCACGCCAATCGGCTCGTGGGTGGTGTAGGCGAACATGTCTGGCTTGTCGAGGGGCAGGGTGCCGCCTTCGAGCTTGTCGGCCAGGCCCGCGGTGTAGTGGAAGAACTCCGGCAGGTAGCCGACCTGGCCACGGGTTTCGCGGATCAGCTTGCCGTTGTCGCGGCTCTCCAGCTGGGCCAGGGCTTCCTTGTTCTCGGCGATCAGGTCGCCGAGACGACGCAGCAGTTTGCCCCGTGCAGTGGCGCTCAGGTTGCGCCAGGCCGGGTTGTCGAACGCTGCCTGAGCGGCCTGCACGGCGCGCTCGACGTCTTCGCCGGCGGCATCCGGGAGCACCGCCCAGGCCTTAGCGCGCGCCGGGTCGAGGCTCTCGAAGGTCTTGCCGGACTGCGCGTCGACCCACTGGCCGTCAATGCACATCTGATAGCGTGCGAGTGTCATGCGACGATCCCCTTTGCGGTGTTCTGCAGCTGGCTGGCCTCTCTGAGGAATTCCAGCAGCATCTGGTTGACCAGGCGCGGCGATTCCACGGGCATCATATGCCGTTGTTCGGCCAGTACCACGGCCCTGGCACCTGGAATGCAGCGCGCCAGCTGTTCGGCCATCTGCGGTGTCGAGCCCGGATCGAGCTCGCCGGTGGCGATCAGGGTCGGCACGCGGATCTCGGCCAGATCGTCGGCCCGATACATGTCCTGGGTGGCGAACAGCGTATAGGTGGTCAGGTAGCCCTGGGCATCGTTGCCGGCCAGGGTCTGGCGGATGGCGGTGATCTGCGCCGGGTTGGCCGCCTGGTATTCACGGCTGAACCAGCGTGACAGCGCCGCTTCGGCATTGGCGTCAGGGCCATGTTCGGCGGCCTGGGCAGTGCGCTCGATGACGCCTGCACGTTGCTCGGGGCTGCGGTTGAACACGCTGTTGAGTACCACCAGGGCGGCGATGCGCTGCGGGTAGTGCAGCGCGAAGGCGCGAGCCACCAGGCCGCCCATGGAGAAACCGATCACCGTGGCTTGCTGCTGGCCGAGGTGATCGAGCAGTTCACGCAACTGGTCGGCGTAACCGGCCAGGTCGGTGTCCGCTGCCGGGCGTGGGCTGTCGCCGTGGCCGAGCATGTCATAGACGATGACCTGGAAATGCTGGGCCAGGCCAACCACCTGGCCGCCCCACATGTCCTTGGTCAGGCCGACACCGTGGATCAACACCACGGGCTGGCCCTGGCCGATCACCCGGTAACTGGTGCCGGCGGGGGTGCGTTCAGCGAGATGCCGAATCATGGCCTGCTCCCGATCACTGCGCCTTCTCGGCGGCCAGTTCTTCCAGATCGATGTAACGGTTACCGATACGCGGATGCAGGCGGCCACCGTTGGCGGCACCCAGTACCACGACGATTTCGTCGGCACGCGGTGCATCTTCGATCTGCATTTCCAGGGTGATGTAGTGCGAGCGCAGGCCTTCGTCGTCCTTGTGCATCATCGGAATCTGGATCGAAGTGCCCGGGCCACCGCGCTTGTTGGTGAAGCTCAGGTAGCTCTTGGCGTTCACCGCTTCGCGGTAGTGATTGCCGAAGCGCAGGGTGTGGATAACGGCCGAGGCGTGCTCGATTTCACCATCGGCACCGACCACGGCAGCCTTGCCATAGGCTTCGATCTTGTCGGCACCGCCGATGGCGGCGGTCAGGCGCGCGACCATCAGTTCACCCAGCTCGGAGCAGTTGGCCTTGATCACGGGTTTGAGGTCTTCGACGAAGCCGTTGCCAACCCAGGGGTTCTTGATCACGACGGCCAGTCCGACCATGGTGACCGGCTTGTCGGTGGCCTTGCCGCCTTCGATCAGGGTTTCTTCTACATAGCTGACGATCTTGCGAATCTCGAAACTCATGACAGCTCCTTTGGCTGGGTGGTGTTGAGTATTATGGTATACCAGAATACACAATATGCAAGCCTCTCTGAACGTCAGGCACAGCGCCGCCTTGGCAGCAATCAGGGACAGCGCCAGCGGACTAAAAAGGGTTGTTTGAGGCAGTTATGAATTGCAAAAGCTGGATCGTCCCCCCGCTCTGCGTGGTACTCCAGCTTGGCGCGCTCCGCTGTCACTTCGCGGGAGGTGCATCGAACGCGCAGCGTCCTGGCGAGGCGTTCCCACGGGGAGCGTGAGGAACGATCAGTGCGGTGGTCTCGATGGTTCCCACGGGCTGCGTGGTAACCCAGCCCGGGGCGTTCTGCGCCCGGGCCACGATTGCCTCACTGGAGGTGCAGCGGACGCGCAGTGTCCTGGCCAGGCGCCCCCGTGTATCTCAGCGCCAGTTGTGGCTGGCGCAGGCCACGGCGTCATGGGCATGCAGGCTTTCGGCATGGGTGACCTGGATGTGCAAGCCGCCGACGCCGGACATCGCCAGGACCGCCTCATGCAGGCGGCGGGCGGCGTCCTCGCAGAACATCAGATTCTGGCCGTTGGCCAGGGCAAAGGCCTGTTCGTCAGCGCGTTTGACGGCGGTCTGCACGGCGGTGCCCAGGGCAGCCTCCGAGCGCTCGAGCAGTTCGATGAAGGGCAGGGCGTCAGCATCGCTCTCCAGGCGAATCCGAATCTGTGCATCGCTGCGTTGGCTGTGCGGTGTGGCGACGATGCCGGAACTGCTGCCCAGCCAGGCATGCATCTGCTCGAAATCCGGCGTGCGCTCGGCGAAGTCGTCGCTGAAGCGCTGCTGGATCAGTTGCCGCGCCAGGGCCGCCGAGCAGGGGCAGGTCGAGGAGTAATTCACCTGCAAACCCAGCTCCAGATGAAAACCGCCCGGGTCGAGGTGCGAGCGGATGGTCAGCGGATAGGCCTTGTAGCCGGACAGTGGGCTGACCAGCGCTGGCCGCTCGATCAGCCACTCGCCGCGCAGATCCAAGTGAGCGCATAGCGACAGACCCTGGTGGCTGTCCAGGAAGCGTTGCAGCACCTGGCGCAACGAGGCGGGCGACAGCGGTTCACGCTGCAAGTGGGCCAGCGCCAGATACAGGCGTGACATGTGGATACCGCGTGTCTGGCCGTCGTCCAGGCTCACACCGGCATCGATTCGCGCGCTGATGGCCTGTTCCCCTATCCGCACGGGCAGAGCGATGCCGCGCATACCGACCCAGTCGAGGGTGGTGGCGGAGTTGGCACTGCGCTGTGCGGCGATATCGGGCAGGTTTGTCTGGAGGTTCATTGATCACCCTTGCTTGGCGTGCATGACGATTTGGCTTTAAATGTTATGTTATAACACTTAAAGTTAACCCAGTGAGCCCGCCATGACCGCCGATGAACTGCTTGCCCTGCCGCCCCAGGACTACATGAACGAAGCCCAGCAGGGTTTCTTCCGGGATCTGCTGATCCGTCAGCGTGAGGAATTGCAGCAACGCATCGACGATGAATTCGGCGCGCTGCGCGAGCAGGAGCGGCCCGCTGACGAGGCCGACATCGCCAGCCGCGAAGAGCAGCACCAATGGCAGATGCGCCTGCTGGAGCGGGAAAAGAAGTTGCTCGACAAGATCGACCAGGCCCTCGAGCGCCTAGCGCGCGGCGAGTACGGCTGGTGCCGCGAAACCGGCGAGCCGATCGGCCTGCGTCGTTTGCTGCTGCGCCCCACGGCCAGCCTGTGTATCGAGGCGAAAGAGCGCGAAGAACAGCGCGAACGCCATCAACGTGACCTGTGAACCTGATGCTGATGAGGAACCCACCATGCCCGACCGTCTTCCCGTTACCGTGCTTTCCGGCTTTCTCGGCGCCGGCAAGAGCACCCTGCTCAATCATGTGCTGAAGAATCGCGACGGCCTGCGCGTCGCGGTGATCGTCAACGACATGAGTGAAATCAACATCGATGGCAGCGAGGTGCAGCGCGATGTCAGCCTCAACCGCGCCGAAGAGAAGCTCGTCGAGATGAGCAACGGCTGCATCTGCTGCACCCTGCGCGAGGACCTGCTCGAGGAAGTCAGCAAGCTGGCCCGCGACGGACGCTTCGATTACCTGCTGATCGAGTCCACCGGCATTTCCGAACCATTGCCGATCGCCGAAACCTTCACCTTTCGCGACGAGCAGGGTCAGAGCCTGGCCGATCTGGCGCGGCTGGATACCCTGGTCACGGTGGTCGACGGAGTGAATTTCCTGCCCGACTTCCAGGCTGCCCAGAGCCTGGCCAGCCGTGGCGAGACCCTTGGCGAGGACGACGAACGCTCGATCAGTGACCTGCTGATCGAACAGATCGAGTTCGCCGATGTGCTGTTGATCAGCAAGATCGACCTGATCAGCCAGGCCGAGCGCGAAGAGCTGACTGCCATCCTGCGCGGCCTCAATACCCGCGCCGAGATTCTGCCGATGAGCATGGGCGCGGTACCGCTGAAGGCGATCCTCGACACTGGCCTGTTCGACTTCGAACGTGCCGCCGAGTCGCCGGGCTGGCTGAAGGAACTACGCGGTGAGCACGTACCGGAAACCGAAGAGTATGGCATCGCCTCCAGTGCCTATCGGGCGCGCCGGCCGTTTCATCCCCAGCGTTTCTTCGATTTTCTCAGCCGCGAGTGGAGCAACGGCAGGCTGCTGCGCTCCAAGGGGTTCTTTTGGCTGGCCAGCAAGTATCAGGAGGCCGGCAGCTGGTCCCAGGCCGGTGGCCTGATGCGCCACGGCCTGGCCGGGCGCTGGTGGCGCTTCGTGCCGAAGAGCCAGTGGCCCCAGGATGAAGATGGCCTCAAGGGCATCATCCGCCAGTGGGACGCCGCCAGCGGTGATTGCCGTCAGGAGCTGGTATTCATCGGCCAGAACATCGACTTTGCGCTGCTACACGCGGAGCTGGACGACTGCCTGCTCAGCGACGAGGAAATGGCTGCCGGCACCGAGGCCTGGCGGCTGTTGCCCGATCCTTTCGGACCCTGGCAGGAGGCCGCATGATCCTGGCGTTCAAACCCCGTGTGATGCCGCAACAGGTTTGCGGTGAAGAGATCGACGTGCTTGGCGAGGCGTTGCGTGACGAGGTCAATCTGGCGGTCTGGCAGCGCAGGCTGCCGGACCACCTGTCCGGCTTCGCCAGCACCTTGCTGGCCCAGGGGGAGCCCCTGGCGCAATCGCTGAGCATCGACCTGAGCGACGCCGATGCCGAGCCCGCGTTGCCCGGCTTGCTCGCCGGCTACAGCGATATTCCCGGCCAGGCGGCGTTTCTCGCCGACGTGGCCTGGCTGATCCGCGCCTACGCCTGCCTGCTCGACGCCCGCAGCATCGGTTTGCGTCTGCGCGCGCTGGATGGTGCCATGTGCCCGCGTTTCCACGTCGACCGTGTGCCGTTGCGGCTGATCACCAGCTACGCCGGCCCCGGCAGTCAGTGGCTGCGTGAAGGCGCGGTATCACGTCAGCAACTCGGTGGCCCCCAGGCGCTGCCGGCGGAGAATGCCGTGGTCGAGCAGATTGGCTGCGGTCATGTCGCGCTGCTCAAGGGCGAGCGCTGGATCGGCAACGAAGGCCGAGGTCTGGTGCATCGCTCGCCAGCGTTACCGGCAGGAGAGCGGCGTTTGTTGCTGACTCTGGACTGGCTGGCGTGACGCGGCAGCGACTGCTCGAACGGCAGGCAAAAAAAAGCTGCGCCCAGGCGCAGCGATAGAGCAGCCAGTGCCTGACCGGCTGCGAAGAGAGACTGTATTAAGACCCACGTGGATGACGATTGGATGACGGCTCAGTAGGCCATCCAAACGCCTTTGCTTTGCTGTTCGCAGAATGGCTTGAGGTAGGCGGCGTCGTTGGCTACCCCGTAGTAGTGAACGTCCTGCTGGTAGGGCGTGCCGCCCACCTTGGCGTTGCGGCAAACGCCAAAGGCGCCGGTGGGGCACTGCTCGACGAAGCTGACATCGACCTTCTGGCCCTTGAGCTGCGGCTGGCAGAAACCGGTGCGAAACAGGTTGGGCGGGATGCTGCGGTTCTGCTGGCAGACCTTCACGTCCAGGCGCTCGGCCTGGCTGTGCACCACACAGGCTTCGCCCCAGGCCAGGCCGGAGAGACTACACAACACCAGAGGCAGCAAACGGCGCATCGACCCAACTCCAGAAAATGATGCAGAACTGTAGAGTCTGTGGCGAGGTTACCGCAAGCCGAGCTTTTCCTCGGGCCACCTAACCGGCACCATGGCGCCATGCTGAAACAGATACCTACCCACCTGATCGCCGGCCCACTGGGCGCTGGCAAGACCAGCCTGATTCGCCAGTTGCTGGCCCAGCGGCCTGCGCACGAGCGCTGGGCAGTGCTGATCAACGAGTTCGGACAGATCGGTCTGGATGCCGCGCTGCTCAGCCGTGACGAGGATGGCCTGAGTTTCAGCGAGGTGGCCGGTGGCTGCCTGTGCTGTGTGAATGGCGTGCCTTTTCAGGTCGGCCTCGGTCGACTGTTGCGCAAGGCCAGACCGGATCGCCTGTTCATCGAGCCATCCGGGTTGGGGCATCCCTCGAGTCTGCTGGAGCAGCTGGGCCAGGCGCCCTGGGAAGGCGTGCTGGCGGTGCAGCCGCTGCTGATGGTGCTCGATGCCGCCGCGCTGGCTGCCGATCGGCCGCTCACCGACAACCAGCGTGACGCTTTGCCCCATGCCGGGCTGCTGGTGCTGAACAAGAGCGAAGAGGTCGATGAGGCGAGCCGTGCGCGCATCGCGCGAAGCCTGCCGCATGCACTGTACTGGACCAGCCAGGGTCTGTTGCCGTTCGACCGTCTGCCATTGGCTGATGCAGTGGTCACCGTGACCGATGGCCGCTGCTTGCCGGACGGCCCGCTACCTGCTGTCACCGTCTGGCGTAGCGCCGAGGAGCCGATCTGCCTGGTTCAGGATCAGCCCGAGGGCTGGAGCATCGGTTGGCGCTGGCACCCCAGTCAGCGTTTCGACCTGCTGCGGGTGCAGCAGTGGCTGACGTCGCTGCCATGGCGGCGCGCCAAGCTGGTGGTGCAGACCAATGCCGGCTGGCTGTCGGTCAATGCCCTGGAGGGGCAGGCGCTGCACTGGCAGAACAGCGAGTGGCGCAAGGATTCGCGGCTGGAGCTGATCTTCGCCGGCGCTCAGAACGAGGCGACGCTGCGGGCCGGCATGGCGGCCTGCCGACTGTAAGAGCCTGCTGACGATCTTTTTAGGCGGCATAAATAGCCTGCTACAAGGCGATAGCGGTCATCGGTGCAGTACCTGTGGGAGCGGGCCATGCCCGCGATTTTTTCGCGGGCATGGCCCGCTCCCACAGAATGTAGACCGAGCTTCTACTCCCACCATTCAGCTGTAGGGTGGGCTTCAGCCCACCAAACCGAACGGCTGCTTCCGCCACTTTGCAGTCAAAGCGCTGAAGCGGATCCGAAAGATCGTGAACAGGTTCTAAGGAAGGGCGCCGCTCAGGGCGCCCGGCCTGGCAGGCTAGTCCGTGGTGATCCGCGAGTGAGTGCGGGTGTCCTTCATGGTGATGTACACCAGCAGCGAGCAGGCGATGCAACCGGTCACGTACCAGTAGAAGCCGCTCTCCATGCCCACGCTCTTGAACCACAGCGCCACGTATTCGGCGGTGCCGCCGAAGATCGACACGGTCAGCGCGTAGGGCAGGCCGACGCCCAGGGCGCGAATCTCGGTGGGGAACAGCTCGGCCTTCACCACCGCGTTGATCGAGGTGTAACCACTGACGATGATCAGCGCCGCCATGATCAGGAAGAACGCGCCCCACCAGCTCTGCACCGTGTGCAGCGTGGTGAGGATCGGGTAGGTGAACAGCGTGCCCAGCACCCCGAAGGCGATCAGGATCGGGCGTCGACCGATCTTGTCGGACAGCGCGCCCACCAGCGGTTGCAGCAGCATGAACAGGAACAGCGTGGCGGCCGAGATCATGGTCGAGTCGTTCTTGCTCATGCCCACGGTGTTGACCAGGTATTTCTGCATGTAGGTGGTGTAGGTGTAGAAGGCCAGGGTGCCGCCCATGGTCAGGCCGACCACGGTGAGCAACTCCTTGGGATGGCGCAGCAGTGTGCGCATGATGTTTTCCTTCGGCGCCTCGGTCTTCTTGAACGAGTCGGTTTCCTCCATGCCGCGACGCAGGTACATGGCGACCACCGCGCACAGCGCGCCGATCACGAACGGCACACGCCAGCCCCAGGTTTCCAGCTGCTCGACGGTCAGCGTCTGCTGCAGGATGATCAGCACCGCCAGGGCGATGAGCTGGCCGGAGATCAGCGTCACGTACTGGAAGCTGGAGAAAAAGCCGCGGCGTTCCTTGGTGGCCATCTCCGACAGGTAGGTGGCCGAGGTGCCGTATTCGCCACCGACCGACAGGCC